>JAFRLP010000246.1 GCA_017431185.1 Victivallales bacterium
GCAAAGCTGATGGAGACACTCAACGAAACACTGACGCCATTCCCCGGAACTGACTATGTGTTGCGCTACACCTTGCTGGGAGAAACGAAAAACACCACATAAGCAATTTCCCCGAGGTCAGGAAGTCTGACTGGTATGCCGGCGGTTTCATCAATGTCAAATCAGGGAATGACCTGCTGAATGCCGGCAGTTTCTCCATTCGGGAGGTCAAGGGAGGCGAAGCGTCGGCCTGGGCCGAGATGGTCTTCTCCGATGGCGCGCTGACCGGAAGGATTCGGCTGGAACTGCCGGAGGACGACGACAAGCTCCTGTTGACCTTCACTCCATCAACCCAGCGGGCCTATTCCGTGAATCTGACAGCCTATCCAGGCGCCTATGGCGAACCAGAACGCCGGGCACGGACCATGACCACCAATTCGGGTCCCGTCGAAGGCAATGTGAAGACGCTCTCCCCCCAGGACTGCTGGGTGGTTTTCGCGGACTCCTATTACGACCGGGAGCAGAACCGAGGCGCAGGTTGCTGCGGATTCCTGTTCAATCCAAAGGAAATCCTGCCTGGCAGCACACTTCGCTGCGGTTATGGATGCAACGCCTATCTCCACATTGGGAAAGGAAAGGTCTTTTCCGTGATTCTGTGGGATTTCAAAGGATGGTCCATGAAGCAGGCGGTGGAGTACATGAGCAAACTGGACATCACATTTGAATGATTGCGATTTTTCGTTTTTGATGAGAGCCAGAGCCACAAAGGGAAGCCGTTCCGTCCAGCGTCCGGAGGAAATCTACCGGTGCCTGCTGACGCAATACGATTTGCCCCGCCTGATGAAGAAATTTCCCGCGGTCAGGGAAATTCGCACCGCGTTCCATTGCGGCCAGGCGGTGGCGACGGAGGCCCTGAACCGCTTGGCGGAGCATTACCACTTCAAACGCACCCCACGCGGGAAGACCCGGCTGAAACTGGATTTCTCCAATGCAGGGAGAAATTTCGGCTGGTATGATTATCTGTACCAGAGACGGGAATGCGCGATTGTGTTCCAGCAGGACATCGCCTTCTGCTGGCAGCCTATCGTGGAGGAGTACAATCGGGAGCATCCGAACCGCCCAATCAGAAGCCACCTGGTTTGCTATGTGGAGGAATTCCGAAGGCTGACGGCTGACTCCGCCATAGACCTGGTGCTGCTGCCGAACCATCCCTGCCTGGTCGGCCTTCGGAAAGGGCTGGCGGCGTTCCAGGACCTGACCCCGCTGGCGAAGTCGCTGCCGACAACAGACTATTATCCCTCCGCATTTCTGCATGACAACACAGGGCAGTTGCGGGGCATTGCCCCTGCGCTGGTACCCAAACTGCTGTTCTTCCGTCCGAATGTCGGGCAAATCCCCCTCGACGGAATGAAGATGAGCGCGCTTCCCGCGCTTCTGCGGAAAATCAAGCAAGGCAATCCAGGACTGCTGTATGCGGCGGTCTTTGACTCCTACCTTCATTTCCTCTCCAATTGCGGACTGGACCCGTCCGTTTCCCTGGCCCGCGGATTCAGCGACTGCGGTGCATGGGAGGAGCAGGTTGACCTTTTCAGGCAGATGTGCCGCGACAAACTGGTTCCGTCGGTCTGCGACCTGGTCAACAGCGGCTATCCTTTTTTTGCCGACGGACAGTCGGCCATGATGGAAATGTATTACAGCAAGATTCCGAGGTTTGTGGAAGACGGCGGCCTGGACTTCGCCCTGCCTCCGCTGGCTCCGGGGACGCCATACAGCGTGGTGTCGGAGGTCCTTGGGATCTGCCAGGGCAGCATACGGTACGAGCAGGCGTGGGAATTCATCGAATTCATCCTGCAGCCACGGGTCCAGCAACTGCTGCTCAGCCGGATGAACGCCTTCTCCGTCTTGAGGAAAGTGCGTCCAATCGGAATGCCGGAGACGGTCTGGCGCCGGGTCACTCCGATGCTGGAGAATGCAGTCCGGCGGCGTTCGGACAACATCATGGCCCCGTCGCTCTTCCGCTGTTTTGAGAGTGGCATTGACTGCCTGGTCAAATACGGAAGGAGTTTCCGGCATTTTCTGGAGGACTTTTTGGTTCAGTACAATCTGCTGAAGGAAGGAGGAGTCCTATGAAGGCGGAACTTGTCAGCGCCTGGTTCAGTTCCTTGGTCAAAATCATGCCGGACACTCCCGTCTCCGAAACGCCGTACACGCAGGGAGAGACACTGCGGGGGGAGCGCTTCAATTTCCAGCTCATGCTGCATTCCCGCTCCATGCATAACCGCTGGGCGGAGTTCAGGCTGGAGACAGACCTGCCCTGTCCGCTGTCAGTCCGCCAAGTCGGACTGGTCCCGGTTGCGTTCACCGGCTTCTCCCCTTGCGACAAGGACGTCATCTCCAGCCGAAGCGGAATCTTCCCAGACAGGCTCCTTCCGCTCCCGACGCAGAAAGTCCGCATTGTCATCCGGCGGAACATCGGGCTGTGGTTCACTGCGGACATTCCGGAGGACTGCCCGCCAGGCCGGTATTCCGTCCGGCTGCATTTCACAGTCCATCCCGACGACTGCGACGAGGAGTGCCGCAGGATTCAGCGCACAGAGCATTTCGAATCCCCTGTTTTTCAACTTCAGGTGCTGACTCCAGTCCTGCCGCCGCTGCGGCTCAAGGTGACCCAATGGTTTCATGCGGACTGCCTTTCCGCCGTGTACAAGGTGCCGATGTGGAGCGAGAAACACTGGTCGCTCATGGAGAGGTTCCTGAAGAACGCCGCCATGCATGGAATGAACATGGTCTTGACCCCGCTATTGTCGTTGACCCTGAATGTCCTGCCGGGATGCCGCCGGGAATTGAGCCAGTTGCTGCTTGTCTCCCGCAGACAAGGGAGATACAACTTCGATTTCTTCCGGTTCGACCGTTTTGTCCGGCTGGCGGAAAAGTGCGGGCTGACCTATTTTGAAATCAGCCATTTCTTCTCGCAATGGGGGGCTGCCTTCGCTCCGCCCGTGGAGGTGGACGGCGAACTGCTGTTCGACGGCTCCGTCCCTGGCGACTCGCCGGAATATCTTCGGCTGCTGGAGGAACTGCTTCCGAAGTTGAAGGAACACCTGAAAGAACTGGGAATCGCAGGACGGACGGTGTTTCACTGTTCCGACGAGCCGGGAAAGCAGCACACGGAAACATACCGCAGGGCGATGGCGTTCCTCCGGCGACATCTGCCGAAGTCGGAATTCCGGATTCTGGACGCCGTCAACGACTCCTCGGTCTGCCGCGAATGCGGAATCGACACCCCGGTTCCGCTGACAGTGCAGTTGCATCGGTTCCGCGGAGTCAAGGTGCCAGAACGATGGACTTACTATTGCTGCGTTCCCGTGAAGAATGCCCCGAACCGATTTATCCATTTCCCATCCTCACGAAACAGGATTTTCGGGACACTGCTCTGGAAATATCGGCTGGACGGCTTCCTGCACTGGGGATACAATTTCTATTTCGAGGCCCTGTCACGTCGAACAATTGACCCGGAAAAAGACCAGACCAGCGGTGACTTCTACCCTCCCGGCGATGCGTTCCTGGTGTATCCTGGCGAGAACGGGACCCCCATCGATTCCATCCGCCATGAGGTGTTCCTGGAGGCGCTGCAGGATTTTCGCGCACTGGACTTGCTGGCGGGGATGACCACGCAGAAAAATGTCCGCTCGTTGCTGTCGCGCTGGTGCGGTCGGCTGACGATGACCGAATACCCGCGGGGAGAGCGGAACGTCCTGGCCCTGCGGCATAGAATCAACCAGGCCATTGTTCTTGCCTGACAAGGCGAAGGAGTCGTGCGATGAGGATTGAACGCATCGAAATATACCATGATGCAGTGCCGCTGAAACGCCCATTCGTGACGGCGTTTGGCTCAACGGAAACCGTTGAGGCCATCCTTGTCCGGATGGTCAGTGGTGGCTGCTCCGGCTGGGGAGAGTCCTCCCCGCTTGGAAGCCCGGGGTATTCCCCAGAGTATGCGGCCGGCGCATTCCGCGTGGCACGGGATTTCATTCTGCCAGTCCTCACCTCAGACACTGAAATCGCCAGCGCCGACGAACTTCAGGAACGGATGCAGCCCATCCGCGGAAACTACTTCGCAAAAGCCGCTTTCGACATGGCATACCACGACCTGTCCAGCCGAAAGGAGGGCATTCCGCTCTGGAGGCATTTCGGGGGAACCAGGGACCGGATTTCCTGCGGCCTGGACTTCGGCATCCGCCCCTCCATTCCAGAACTGCTGCAGGAACTGGAACAGGCCATCCAGGCAGGATATGGCTGCATCAAGTTGAAATTCGGCCCATCATGCGGAATCGATATGCTGGCCCGGGTGCGGGAACGCTTCCCAGACTTCCCGTTTTTCATCGACTGCAACGCCGCATACACGTTGAAGGACTTGGACTTGTTCCGCGAATTGGACAGGTTCAACCTGATGATGTATGAACAGCCCCTGGCGTGGGACGACATTGCAGACCATGCGGAGCTGCAGCATCAAATCAGGACACCAATCTGCCTGGATGAGTCACTCACAACCCCAGACCGCGCACGGCAGGCTGCCCAATGCGGCGCCTGCCGCATCTTCAATCTGAAACCAGGCCGCATGGGAGGCTATTCGCCAGCCATCAGGACAATGGAAATCGCGGCTCGCGCCGGCATCTCCTGCTGGGTCGGCGGCATGTTCGAAAGTTCGGTCGGACGCGCCGGCATGATTGCGCTGGCCTCCCGTTCCGAGGTGAACATGCCTTCCGACATCACCCCGCCCCTGAAAAAGTACTGTTTCGATTTGGTGGAGCGCTCCATAGACTACGCCCCATGTCCATGGTTCCCGCAGACCGCGCTGCCTGGCTCCGGGCAATTGCCGGACAGCGAAAGGCTGGCCCAGGTGACCCGCGAACATCATGTCTGGGAAATCTGACGGGAGGACTCCGATGAATGTTCAGCGAACTGGTCACGCACTTCTGGGAATGCAAGCCGCCGGCCTCCTGAACCAGGATGAACAGCGCTGGCTTGGCGGCGAACCGCCAACGGGACCGGAACTGAACCGGTTGCCGGAATGCCGGACGGGCGCCGAGCAGCTGGCTGCCTCCTGTCTGCTGATGGACTGGGCCTATGAGCCGACCTATGCCGCCTACGCACGGCAGCCGTCCGGACTTCCCTTTCCGCACATGCTCCCCGATTCCGATGGACGTGGGGCGTTCTTTTCCGGCAATGCGCCCTCCCCCGCAGTCACGGCGACGCTGATCCAGCAAAAAATCGAGGATGCCGTCATGGCCCTTCGCGCGGGGCGGCGGCTGGATTTCATGCGCCACGCTGGCGTGCTTGGTCATTTTTTGCAGGATGTCACCGCTCCGACCCACGTCATTGCCCCGCGGATGCTTCGGAACCTTTTCCCGGACCCGGAGGCGGAGCGATACGACCGTCTGGATGGCTGCTACTGCATCGCGAACGACCTGAAGGTTCCTCCGCCCCGCCTGGCCGGCAGAACCGCCGCCGAAGCGGCATTCCATTTGATGAACGACGCCTTTGCCGCCGCAGACCGGAGCCAGGCGCTGCTTCCCGCATTGATGCAGGCGGTTTACGCCCGCAACCGAAGCCGATGCACTGAAATCCTGCGCAGCGCGGCGGCGGACGCCGTCGCTCTGACTGCACGTGCTTGGCATACGGTTTTCGCCATCGCATTTGAGCGTTTCCCCGAGGCGGAACTCAACGCGCTTTCCCCCTTCGGGTTGGATTTGGTTTTTCCAGCCTACCGCCATCCCGGTCTCTATGCCGGAGCCAGTCCGGGGTGCTTCTGCCTGGACGGGAAACTCCTTCCGCTTCGCCTGCTGACGCGCAATGGCGCACGGGTGTATTCCCGCGGCTGGGGCATGAGCGGATATTCGGGCATGAAATTTTATCTGAACGGGCAATTTTCCAGGTTGGAATTCACCCTGGGCCTGGCTGACCATGAAAGCAGCCAACTGCCACACATTGAAATCGATTTCACGGTGGAGACCGATACTGGCTGGAACCAGGTTTCTTCAGAGGACATGCAGTACAATTCCCAGGTGCGGCGCAGGGTTCGTCTGGGGCCAGGCGAACCAGCACGGCGAATGCAAGTCAAACTTCACGGAGCCGGCACGCTAATCCTTGCGGCTCACGCACAGCCTTACCGCACACCGGAGGGCGATGTCGCGTTTGACATTCCCCATCTTGCGGTTGCCGACCCCGTGCTGTTCCGGGAATGACCTGATGGCTCAGCCCCTTGCTTGCTCACGCAAACGCAGATACGTGCGATGCACCAGCGTGGGGGCATAGTCGTTCCAGAGGAAATCGCAGCGGAAATGACGCGCACCGCATTGCATCAGATGCTTTAGGGAGAGCCCAACATCCAAAGGCTCGTGATTGAGGAGAACCGTGGTGCAACGGTCATTGACCGCAATGAGTTCATGTCCCCGCTGGTTGACCAGACGAAGGCGCTGCCAATGGCAGTTTGCCTGCCCTGGACACTCGCCCTTGACGCCGGCCATCACGCAATTGGCGGAACGGGCCAGCACAGCCTGCTGCCAGGCCACTACGGTCAGACGTTCTCCCAGGACGCGCACCAGTTCCTCCCAGTTGTCTGGCGTATCCTCGGGACACAATGTCACCCGCTTCGCCCCCAGTTCCAGCCAGGCCTTGGCTGCCAGCCGATTGGTGGCATAAAGCGGCCAATCGGCGGTGATGTCCAGTTCCGTTTCCCCTGCCGCCTCACGCAGCAGTTCCCAGCCCCCTAGATTGCACAACTCCCAGCGACGCCATCCCGCAGCCAGGCATTCCCGAAGCAACCGCGACCAGTCATGGCCGGTGGCACGGCGGCTGAGCACTGGCAAGGCAATGCGCAACCGTTCCCGTCCGTCAAGACGGACGGCCAGTCCCTCCAGAGCGTTTTCCCACTCGGAGGTCTGGGTCAAATCGGGCGCGAAGATCACCTCCTCCAATTCGGCAAGTTCCTCGGCGGAGAATACATCCAGATGGAACGGACGGTCAATCTTGAGCGACCAGCCTGAGGCCGTGGCCGTAGAAACTGGACGCCAGGCCAGCAAGTCAGCGGTATTCGCCACTGCTGTCTCGTGCGCCGTCCCCATCGCCCGCTGCAAATCCGTTGTGGTCTGGCGACGCAGTTCATTCAGCAGCGACTGCGGCACAAAAAGCCCGTCGGGATTGTTCAGCGTCAGTTTGCCCAATTCAAAGGGGGTATCCCCCAGACGGGCAAAGCAGGTCTGGAAGGCATGTGCCAATGCCTGCGGATTGCGGGCTGGGGCAAGCGGGGTGTCAAGGTGCCGCTCTGTATGTGACACCACCCCTTTGCAACGCGACGCCACCGCCAGCCGTGTCCCCTGCACGTCAACCTCGAAATCGACGGTCTGGCGGGCACGGCACTGGCTCACACGCGGAGTAGGCCAACTGTAGGCGCGCTTCACCGCCTGGGAGGATGCACAGTAAACCTTGGTTCCCGAGGGGATGTCAGGATGCGGCGTAGGCAAGGGCACCTCCACCGTCAGCCCTGGGCGTGCCTCGAAGACGCTTTCGCAGCGGTCGGCTCCTGCCTGCGGAAAGACCAGAATCTCCTCGACGCCAAAGCCAAAGGGCTTCTCCGCACCAGGCAATTCGACCTGCAGCCCGTCATGCTTCTCCAAAGGGCGGTGGCGCACCACCAGGCGTAGTCTGTCTCCCGTCCCAGCGCGACGCACCTTCACCGCCACGCCCGCCTCCGCCCCGCGCGGTCCAACGGTATGCGGGTCCACCACAGTCTCGGCTCCACGCACACCGCGGGCGTACAACTCCGTCCAGGGACGGCTGAAAATGGTCTGGACATCCCTGGCCGCCTCAGCCGCCTCTCCAGGGCGAAACGTGCCATCCAGTAATTTGCGATAGTAATTGGTGACCGCCGCCACAAAGAGAGGGGTTTTCTTGCGTCCCTCGATTTTAAGGGAAACCACGCCCGCCTTGCGCAAGGCAGGAAGGCACTCCGCCAACGCCAGATCCTTCATCGAAAGAGGGCAGCAGGAGTCCAGGGCGACGCCACGCTCATCCAACACACGGAAATGGTTACGGCAGACGTAGGTGCAGTCCCCGCGGTTTCCGCTGGGGCCATTGAGACATGCCGAAAGCAGACACAGGCCGCTGTAACTCCAGCAGAGTGCTCCGTGGATAAACGCCTCAATCTCCATGCCAGGGACGGCGGCCATCTCGCGCAATTCCGCCACCGTCACCTCGCGGGCGGCCACCACGCGCGTAAAGCCCAGACGCTGTGCCTGACGCACCCCCGCCACATTGTGAATCGCCATCTGGGTGCTGGCGTGCAACGCCAAACCAGGAAAATGTGTACGCACCAGTTCGGCCACCGCCATATCCTGCGTAATAAGCGCATCCACCCCCACATCACATAGTTGGGCAAGCAGCTCCACCAGCCTGGGCAACTCCGCCTCCCTGACCAGCGTGTTGACCGCCACATAGACCTTGCGCGGACGTTCTTTGTCGCCATGGGCTATCCCCAGCAGAACCTCCAGGTCATCCAAGCTAAAGTTCCCTGCGTCTGCCCTGGCGGAGAATTCCTTCATGCCCAGATAAACCGCATCCGCCCCATAATGGAAAGCGGCAAGCCCCGCCTCCAAAGTACCCGCTGGCGATAATAGTTCCATTTTACTGTCATGCTCCTTTTCTTTTTACTGTAACAGTGTTCGGCGATTTTTCCAGCGAACTGCTTATTTTCCTACCCGCTGCTGATCCCCGCAAAAATTCCGTTGAAAATCATTGACGGAATGGAGAAATTTCTGAAAACCGCGTTAAAGTATGTGTGGGCCTTGCAGAGCAAAACGCGGCTGCTTGCCTTTATGAAAGAGCATCCTGAATTCAAGGATGTGCCGGGAAATCTCGCCAAGGGGCTTTTGGAGATAGTGGGACTGATGTGCCAGATCAAAGATGAAAAGGAGACAATCAACATGTGCGATGCTTTGAATTAAGAAAGGAAGGAGTCAAAGAGGGGGAAAGGAGAGGGGAAAGGAGAGGGATGAAGCAAGGGCGTGAACAAAGTGCGCGGAAGTTCGCGGCCTACCTTCAGGCGCAGTCCATGCCTGTACCCAAGGTACGCTCTACATTGAGGAAATTGCTTCGGCTCAAAGCTGCGGAACTTGATAAGGTCTGCCCAATGCCGTGATACGGCAGACGCAGGACAACTATCGTGTTTCCGCCAGCAGGCGATTTCGCATCATCAAGGCGGCTCCGCGCGCCGTGTCCGCAGGGGCCAGCGTGGAGATTTCCAGCCTCAGGTGTTCCAGGGCGGCGGGGAAGCAGTTGGCGGTCAGCACACGCCTCACTGTGTCCAGCATCAACGCTCCCAATCCAGTCAGTTCGCCACGCAGAACAATGCAGGATGGATTGAGCAGCGTGACAACCGTGGAGAGGGCGCAGCCAATGCTCTCGCAGATTTCATTGGCGATGACATGGGCGGCCTTGTCAGTCCGCACGCATTCCGTGAACTTCGCCAACGAAAAGTGGCTCAATTCCAGCGTGGTGTTCACCCCGCTGGCCAATGTCTCCTGAATACGGCGGAAGATGCCGTTCCGCCCCGCGATGGCCTCCAGGCATCCTCGATTGCCGCACTGGCACAGCGGGCCATTGGGATTGACGACAATGTGCCCCACCTCCATTGCCAGATTATGGTCGCCGAAGAAGCATTCGCCGTCTCGAATGTACCCTCCGCCGATTCCCGTGCCCATCCCCAAATAGAACAGACTGCCTTGCAGACTGCGCCCACGCTGAAGATACTCCATGTAGGTGCTCACCGCGCACTCAGGCCACAGGCCGACGGGAAGCCCGCTGCGCTCCTCCAGCACCGCCCTGGTCTGGACATTCTGCCAGCCAGGCAGGTTCACCGCCCGCAACGAAATCCCCTTGTCCATATCGACCAGACCGGGATCCGCGAAGCCAATCCCCTTCACCAGCGACCAGTTCGCTCCGCATTTTCGCCGAAGTTCCTCTATCACGGAAAGAATCTCCTGCCAGCACTCCTCGGCATTGCGGCGACGTCCCCCCCGCACGATAGCCTCGTGCCGAACCCCACCGCCCATGTCCGACACCACCCCAACCGCCTTGTCCTCCTGAAAATCCATCCCCACGCACCACAGGTAGTCGGGCGACAAAACCAGGCGGGGAGCCTTGCGTCCCGTGCGTTTTCCGTGCCGTTCGGGTTCCTGGACAAGCCCCTCATGCTTCAGCGTGTCGATGGCCTCCAGCAGACTGGCGGCACGCACGCCCAGTTCCCGCACGCACTCAGGGCGCGTCACTGCGCCATAACGCAACAACATGCCAATCAACTGCGATTGAATTAAAGACTTATTCGACATATTTCCATGAACAAAAGGCAGATTTTTAATCCAGAAACGGACTATAAATATAGCATTGTCTTGAAAAAAATCAATTTTTTGATGCGGTTTTCCTTGCAAAGGGGATTTTTCAGGGTATCTTAAAGATAATCGTCCCGGCCATTCAGACCGTGGCCGGGCAAACAGCAAACCACAAGCAGGAGAAGAACCATGCCGATTGACACTGTTGACAAAGAGCATTTCACTGGCGGAAAAACCGAAGGCGGCATCACCAGTTCCTACGCCACCGACGACGGCGTCCAGTTGAAGGTCGCCTACTCCTTCATGGGAAGCATCTACGACGACGCCGAACGCAAGGCCGCTCTGGAAGCCATGACCCAGGATACCCTCACCATGGGCCCCAAGACCCAGGAATTCCAGAACAAGTTCGCAGCCTACCATCACGTGAAGCACGCCTTCGCCTGCACCAACTGCACCACCGCCATGCACGTCGGCACCCAGATTTTCGACATTCAGCCTGGCGATGAGGTGATTGTCACCCCCAACACCTTCGTGGCGACCAGCCTGGCCATCCTGAAAGAGGGTGGTGTGCCTGTGTTCGCGGACATTGACCCGCGCACCTTCAACATCGACCCCGAAAAAGTCCGCGAGAAGATCACTCCGAAGACCAAGGCCATCTATGTTGTCCACTACGCTGGTCTGATGGTCGATATGGACCCCATCATGGAAATCGCCAAGAACAACAACCTGCTCGTCCTCGAAGACTGCGCCCACGCCACTGGCGCCATGTACAAGGGACGCTACGCCGGCTCCATCGGCGACATCGGCGCATTCTCCTTCCACTCCCTCAAGAACATCACCACCTGCGGCGAAGGCGGCATGATCACCACCAACCATGACGAATACTGCCACGGCATCCAGAACCTCCGCTGCATGAGCAACAACCACTCCTGGGGCGAGCAGGGCAAGAAATGGACATTCGGCGACAAGGTGACCATGGAGAAGACGGACGTCATCCAGTACTGGATGCCCGCCCACTTTGACGTCATCCCCCACAAGGGCCACTGGGGCTCCAACTACCGCATGAACGAAATCCAGGCCGCCGTCGGCTGCGCCCAGGTGGACAAAATCCCGATGCTCACCGAGAAGCGCCGCGCCATCGCCCACAAGATCACCGCCGGCCTTCTGGACGTCGATGGAATCGAGACCGTCTATGAGCCCGAGGACCGCCTCCACGTCTTCCACCTCTACACCCTCTGCATGGACGAGAAGAAACTCGGCTGCTCCAGGGACGAATTCATGCAGTGCCTCTACCAGGAAGAGGGCATCCAGACCATCCTCCACTATCAGCCCACCTTCCACTTCACGGGTCTGCGCCGCATGGGCTATGACCCCAACCAGTGCCCCATCGCGACCGAGTTCTTCTACAAGCGTGAGATGAATCTCCCGATGCATCCCCGCCTGACCGATGACGACATCAACGCCATGGTCACCGGCATCAAGAACACCGTCGCCAAGATGAAGCAGCGCCACTGCAAGTAACCTTCTTTCGACCTCTCCATTCCTGCCCTGGCGCACTTGTGTGCGCCAGGGCTTTTTTGAGAAAGAGACCTGACCTGCGCCCTCCCCAATCGATTTCCCGTAAAAAAAAGCGTTTTTTTCGGACTGCGACTGGAAATTGGAACAAAATGGGGTATTATATTACTCTGCGTCTCTGACCTGAATTTCCTGAACATACCACCTTTTTCCCGAAGGAGAATCTGATGAAAAAAATCCTGTTTTATGTCCTGGCCCTGGTTGCTGCCTGCGCCTACGCCCGTGACTCCACGCCGCTGCAAATCAGCCTGTGGCCACCCAATGCACAGGTCGCCCCGCAGAACATCAACGTGACTGGCCTGAAAATCAACCTGCCTTTCGGCGGAAATGA
Organism: Victivallales bacterium; assembly: GCA_017431185.1. The sequence goes on from JAFRLP010000246.1 coordinate 12,271, forward strand.
CCAAATCTACGGTCTGGACTTGGGATTCGCCTCGACAAGCGAAGAGTGCTCGGCCTTGCAGGTCAACCTTATCATCAACCGCTCCCACACCAGGTTCTCAGGCATCCAGGCCGGCCTCATCAACCAGGCAGGGTCCGCCAGCGGAATCGTGCTGGGCGGAATGAACATCACCGACGACAAATTCCACGGCCTCGAAATCGGCATTCTCAACAGTTCCATGGAGACGCAGGGCGTCCAAATCGGACTCATCAACTACACCGAATTCATGATGGGAATCCAAATCGGACTCATCAATATCATCACCCAGTCCAACGTGCCGTTCTTCCCATTCGTCAACATCTGCTTCTGAAGGGACATCCTCCCATTTCGAGGCTGGCCACCTGTCATGACCACAGGATGACCAGCCTTTTCATTCCACAATGCAGTTGCGCACCTACCATAAACTGGCCATCCTGACGGGAGGGATGCTCCTGACCGCCATGGCCATCCTGTGCCTCTGCCAGCGCGGCAATGCCAAGGTGCGCACACATGCAGCCCTCTGCGATTCCCTCTCCGACATCGAGTCAAACCTCAATCTGCAAGGACGTTACATCGACGCCCTTATCCATGCCAGGCTCTCCGGCGGCTCCACGGAGGAGGCGACCGCACAGGCCAATGAGGCGGGCCTCACCATCACCAATGCCGTTTCACGGCTGATGAACGATGCGGTCTCCCTCAAAATGCCCCTTGATTTCGCCGCCATCAAGGAATCCTGGGAGGCGCTTCAGGAACTTCGCACGGAGGTCATCGCTGGCCGGGAGGTGGCCAAAAACCGTGACCTCGCCAACACCGCCGCCATCTCCCTCTCTCAACTCC
>JAFRLP010000247.1 GCA_017431185.1 Victivallales bacterium
GGCTTTACGAAAGCGAATGAACCAGTTGGCGACCGTCTGCGCCGTCACGTGCAGCTTCCTGGCTGTTCCATATATCGTTGCTCCGGCCAGATATTCCTGGCGTGCCTCCTCCCTGATTCGGGCACGTGCGTTCTTCGTGGCAATCTTCAGGTTCAGTATCTTTGCGGTCTTCTTGGCCATCATGTGTCTCCTGGGCGATGTTGATATTATTTCCAACGCGAACGACACATAATATACATCATCAAATTAACTATGTCCAGAACAATAGTTCTACGTTTTTTTTGCGTGAACCTCACCGATGTCACAGCGAGACGGAAATCCCTCTCCGTGAGGCAGCGACCTCAGGGGTCATTCTGAGTCGCTTGGAGGCCGCGTGCCCAGGCTCGCCCTGCGGGGCGTCCCTCGCCTGTGCGCCGTCACCCTCGTCTATCTCCTTGAAGAACTCGTCGGAGCCTTTCGGGACGCTTGCCACTGGAGTCATGCCTGAGCGCGTCTTCGTGTAGTCGGCCAGCCCCTTACGGATGGCCTCCAGCTTCATGTTGTCTCTGTTGGCCTTGCTGAAGTACCCGTAGGAGCCAACAGCTGATCCGACCCCTAGAGCACATGCCATCAGTATCAGCGCCCCGGTTATCGGAGTCATCGGCCCCCTGGCCGCCGCGTTCTTGCTCATGTCCCCAGACAGCTCGTCGGCCTTGCGGAGCGCCCTGGCGACACCCTTGGCGGACGCCGTCCCCTTGGCCACCTTGGCGCGCTCCTTCAGCAGGCTGTCGTACACCTCGCCCTGCCTTGCGGCGAGATCATCCAGGGCGACGCCCGCGTCCTCCCTGTCCTTCCTGTCGGCGGCTCCCCATCCGAGGGCGCTGCCCAGCACAAGGGCGGCTACAGGCAACGTGGTCCACGCGGCGTGCTCGAAGGTGCCGATGTCGGGCCTGGTCACATACCCGACGCGCCTGGCGCTCTTCTTCAGATTGTCGTCATCGTCCTCATTGCCCTTCCCGAGCGTCGGCTCTAGACATGGTCAAGCTGGCCGTACACGTCCTTCAGCGCACTATCGGAGTTCAGGGACAGCGCCTTGCGGAACCTCCTGACACCATACACGCCGGCGGCGGCCAGCAGCATCAGAGCCCCTGCCTTCGTGGCGGCGTAAGCCGCCTTGTCCCCGTACATGTCGGCAAGCCATCCAGGATACCTGTCCTTGCCGCCGAACATATAGGAGCCAGGCCTGAACGTGTCCTTCCAGGAGAATCCCGTCCCGTCGGACGACGCTATGACTTCGGCCCTCTTGTCCATATTCTACTCCTCTCTTATGTAGTCAAATCGCGGGTTCAGCTCCGCGCTGAGCTCGTTGTACCGCAGCCACACAAGGAACCTGGAGTGCGCCGCGTCGAACTGCCTCTCCTCGTCCACCAGCTCGCATTCGCCTGCGGCTATGCGGGACAGGACGGCCTCGTACTTGTCCATCGCCTCCGTGTCGTCGGGCGACAGGTACAGCATCAGCGACTTCGGCGCCCTGCGGAGGACGAACGCCTGCTGCAGCAGCTCCTCGGAGCCTATCTTCAGCCCCCTGTCGGACTCCCTGACGGGGACGCCGAACACGCGGCCGGCGTTGTGGTACGCCCACAGGTCACCTGTCGCGGTTGGCCTCCTGGAGGGCTCCTCGACGGGCTCCCATCCCGTGGCCTCCGCGTCGGCGGGGGAGAGCACCTCCCCGTATGCGCCCGCCTCCGTCATCACAGCATCCTCACGGACTTGGGCCTGGCCGCCTTCGCGCCCTCAAGGAGAGGCTTGGCCTCCTCGCGCAGCCTTGCCTTCAGGTAGTCTATGTCGGAGCCAGTGCGCTCCACCCCATAGGCCTTCTCGGCGTCCTTGTAGTCCTGCTTGCCGGCGGCATTCAGTTTGGAGGCCGCATAGCCGACGGCAACTCCCGTGCCTGCCACCGCGCTGAGGAGCATTGTAAACTGTTGTAAAGCAGTTGTTCGTTCCTGCGTGTGAAAAAACGTGCGTGTTTCCGCCCCCCTTGCGGCACGGGGGCGTCACTCGTGGCGGAGGGCCACGATGGGATCGAGTTTGGCGGCGCGGAACGCGGGATAGATTCCGAATATAATCCCGACAGAGACGGATATTCCCAGGGAAAGAAGAAGACTGGACAGGTTCACCACGGTGGGCATGCCAAAGGCGACCGTGATGATCCAGGGAATCAGGACGCCCAGGCCAGTGCCGATGAGCCCGCCGGAGAAGGAGAGCACAACCGTCTCAATCAGAAACTGCGCGACAATCTGCCCGCGACGTGCGCCGATGGCCCGTCGAATGCCGATTTCCCGCGTGCGCTCCGTCACGCTGGCGAGCATGATGTTCATGATGCCAATGCCTCCCACCAGCAGACTGATTCCCGCAATCGCCCCCAGAACAATGTTGAAGGTGCGCTTGGTCTCCTCGGTCTGGCGCAGCAAGGTCAGGGGGACGCTCAAGCCGTAGTCCTTCTTCTTGTGGAAAATGGCCAGCATCCGCTCCACGGCATTGGCGGTCGCCTCCACGTGCTCCTCCTTGTCCACCTCAATGAGCAACTGATGCAGTTCCACCAACTCGCGGATCATGGAGCCGGATTTGCGCTGCACGAAAAAGTCGCCGAACTGCTCACGGGCGGTGGAGACGGGAATGTAGGCGTCCGTCTGCTGGTCAGGAGTCTGCCCTGCCCCCTCCGTCGCCTCCTCGCTTTTGACAATGCCGATGATTTCATAGTAGTTGGACCCCAGATGGAGACTCTCGCCGATGGCCGCCTGCGTCGCCAGCAGACGGCGCGCACCATGTTCGGTGAGCACCACCACACTGCGATGCTGCTCCACATCCTGCAAAGTGAACACCCGTCCAGCCACCACATTGCGGCGCACCAGGTCAAACCAATGCTCGTTGGTGCCGACAATGCGCATCTCCAGACTGCGCGCCCCATAGCGCCCTGTCTTCTCCAGGGATTTGACGGGAACCATGCGCGTGACCGTCGGGATGGTGGCGGAGATGCGCTCCACGTCCGCATAGAGCAAACCATAGATTGAGAGCATGGTGCGGGAGTTTGCGGTGTTCTGCTCGTCCGCTGGCTTCTGGGCGGAGACGATGATGTTTCGGCTGCCGAGTTTGCGCAGCTGTTCGAGGGCGACTTCGCTGGCGCCCTCGCCGACCGCCAGCATCGCGATGACACTGCCGACGCCAAACACCATGCCCAGCATGGTCAGGGCGGAGCGCAGCTTATGCAGAGCCAGATTCTTGACTCCAAGTTCAATGTCCTGCCAAAGGCGTGCTGGGGAAAAGTTTGTCATGCTTTTTTTCAATCAAGCGGTTCTTCGTCAGCGCAACTGCAGGGCAGGCAATATCTCGGAGGCGACGACCTGGGACAAGTCGAAGATGGCGAAACCAGGCACGCCTGCGGCGCGCACGGCATTGATTTGCCGCGAGGTCTCGCCGGCGTCGAGTTTGGCGGGGCCGACTCCAATGCCAGGGACCACCCACGCCTTTCCCGCCACCTCAACGGCACGGGCGATGTCCGCCGCAAACACCACGCTGGAGGAACGATAGGACATGGGACAGACAAAGCTGACCCACCCCGAACGGCACCATTTTCCCCAGTCCTGCCCCACGGACTCCTGCGCGTTGCGCGAGTCAGGATAGACCGCCACCGAAACCTGGGAACGGGGCCGTGCCGTCAGCGTCGCATTGGACAGCTGCACCAGCAACTGGTCGATGACTCCCGTGCGCCAAACCAGCCATTGCCGCCGATACGCCCCGCCATTGGCTGTGCAACGCGGCCAGTTCGGCAGCCCAGTCACACCCATGGCTTTGGCAAATGCCTTGCGGCACCGATCGCAGTGGCAGGCGTCGGAGGAGGGATACCGCAAACGGTCGAAATGCACACCATACACGGGGGCCTGACTGGCGACTTCGGTGGCCAGCCTCACCAGAAGCCGCTGGTTCTCGATGCTGGATGGACACAGCCAGTTGAGGCGTTTGCCGTCCCTGGAACGTTGCAAACGCCCTTCCCTCTCCCAGGTCGCCAGGATGGTCTCGGGCGCATCCTCGACACCCAGGCAGTTCATCCAGGCGTGTACAGCCATGCCGCGCCGTCCAGCGGCAGCCACACATTCTGGCAAGCCCTCTCCTGGCGTCTGGCGCACCAGCCGGCTTGGATAGGCGGCGGAAAACGGCGAAACGGCGAGAGGCAAGAGAGTGTTGAGCCCGCATCCAGCCATCTGCGCAATGGTGCTTTCCCAGTTTTGCCCAGGAAGCCCCGCCGAGTAGCGGCACCAGACGGCGCGGATTTCATTGGCGCGTCCCTGGGTGACGCGCACCGTGCCGTTGCGCAAATCGTTCATCACCTGAAACGACGCCAGGGCGACGGCTGTGTATTTTCCGGTCGAGGCGGCGGTGCGCAGATTGTCGAGACTGCGGGCCGCTTTGCGCTGCGCCTCCGGTGCGGCGAGGGCAACCGCCAGTTCCGCGCGACTGCTCAATGTCGCGCAGGCCGCCCGCCTGGCATTCGGCACACGTTGGCTGACCAATGCGGCGAATGTCTGTCCGGCGCGCCAGGTGTCCTGGTTCAGAAAAGCCTGGGTCATCCAAAAGCCAGTCGGGGCCTCCAGAATGGCTGGCCAACGGAGCGTCTGCCCCTCGGCGTTTGTCCACCAGGCGACGGCTCTGGCCTGCAATGGAATGGCAGTCACGGCAATGATGGAGTTGCTGGACTGTCGGAACGGCTGGGACTCCGGCAGACGAACGGTATCGGGCACCAGCCAAGCCAAAGAGCCTTTGGGCAAACTCTGGAATTTGCCGACGGGCAAGTCCATGAGGGCGGCGAGGCGCGGCGGAAGGGCGTGGAAGGCGCCGACCTTGCCTCCATGCCTCAAATAGTCCAGCAGGTTATTGAAGGGGTCGGGGGCGATGGTTTCAGGATAGGGAAGCAAGACCATGGAATATGGAGCCAGAAGGGAGTACGCGGCGTCCGCCTCGTCAATGACCGCCGGCAAGAGACCGGACGCAAAGAGGGCGTCATACAGGTTGCGGGCAAGTTTTTCGGCCTGGCCGCGTATTCGCGGGTTGCCGCCGCCGCTGCCCCTCACCAATCCCAGGCTGACATTGGGCAGCAGAAAATCGACATTGA
>JAFRLP010000248.1 GCA_017431185.1 Victivallales bacterium
AAGTCGATGATGACCTTGCCGACGCGCTTGATGGCCCGTACCTGCGCCATCCAACTGGCGACTTGTTTTTCGTTGGTGGTATCGACATCATCCAAGTGCATGACTTCATTCTTGATGTAGAAATCCAATTCGCGGGAAAGGAAGCCGCCCAAGTCCTTGTGGATGAAATAGTCGAAGGTGTTTTTCGCGACGTATGCCTTGAGATGCTTGCCCAGAAGCGTCAATGATTTCTTCGGGTCCTGCGAGATGGGATTCAATAAAAACAGTAGCGGTTTGCATTCATTGGCAATCCACGTGGTGATGCGCTTCTCATTGTCCGTGGCATAGTCGAACTTCTTGTCTGCTGGAATGTCAAACGTGAAGCGGATGAAGAGTTCTTTGCGTTCCGCGTCGAATTCAAAGGTTTTGATGTCAGGCTGCTCCTGTGTCTCGTTGTAGAGCATGAAGACGCGTTTGGAATCGGCGGATTCCTTGTTGTTGTTCTGTTCCGTCGTGGCGTCCACAAGCCGAAAGTGAATCGTATAGCCCTCGGCCACGAAGGTGTAGTCCTTGAAGTTCTCGCTTGTCTTGATGTAGTATTGGTCCTGATTTGCCCAGTAGAGCTTGACTTCCTCCCCCTCGTAGGGAATGGCATAGACACCTTCCTTGTAGCGGCGCTTGGAGATGAAGTCTCCTTCTTCATAGTAGCGGCTGAAGAAGCTCAAGAGGTGGGAATAGACATCCGCCTCCAAACCTGACAAATCGACGCCTTTGGCAAGTTGCGTCTTCAGGTCGGCATACTCTTTAACCATCGGAATCGCCTGGGGCAAGGCCGCAATCGCCGCTCCATCCCCCAACTGTTTTTCGATTTCGAGAATGCGTTTTTCGATTTCAGTAGTGTCTGCCGCAAATGGCGCCAATGTCTCCTGAACTCTTTTCGGCAGGCCTTCGGAGAGAAATTTCTCTATCTCCTTCTTCCGAATATTCATGATGCGGTAGATGCCAAAGTCCAGGTCGGCCTTGTCAATCTCAAAGATTTCCCGCAGGCGTTCTATCAGTCGATTGAGTTGTTCGGAAGCATTCATGGTCATTCCCTTGTCATTCATTTCAACGTCCAGTGCAAGACGAACAGAGGTTGCTCTGTAACAGTCTGGACGAGCTTCTTTTTCAGTGCGGAAAGAATTTGTGCACGTTTGGCTTCGGCGGCATCCTCCACGGCATCAATGTTACGACGTGCCTTGGAAAGTTTTTTCTCCAATTGCGCAGCCAGTTCCGTTGCCTCTGTCTGTTCCGTCAAATTGGCTGCATTTTCGATGGCGCGCCTGGCCGCCTTAAGTTCGGCACGAATGGTGTCAACGGTATGCTGCGCTGCCTTCACCTGGTCATCCTGCCAGCGTTCCAATTGTGCCTGGCGTTCTTTGAAAAGTTTGTTGGATGTCTCCAGCTCTCGTTGTGCCGTGGCATTGGAGAGCAAAGACGCCTCCTTTTGCAGACGTGCTTCCACGTCTGGGGTAATACTGTGAGGCTCTCCCATGGCGCCATCCAGGCTGAAGAATTGTTCCAGAACATCCGTTGGAATGCTTTGCCTGTCTTCCGTGAAACCGGAGAAGAGAAGAGAATCTTCCGTGTCGATTCCTTCGGCGATTCGCTTGTTCAGAAACATCCAGCCGGATTTTCCCTTCATTTGCTCCAGCACGGATATTTTCCCATGATAACCGGAAATGTCAAATGTCACATCGCACACAGGCGGATGAAGCTGAGATGCTGCATTTAGGCACCAATTGCCCAATTCACAGTTGGTACGATAAATGTGGCCGTACTCCTTATTCTCTCCTTTGTCCTCATTTCTTCGCAAATCCGACTTTGGCTTCAATGCATAGAGGCCAGCGGGAATATCTTCCTCTGGAGGTTGACGCAAAGTGAAGGTCAATGCTTCGTCATTGAAATCCGCACGTTCTTTCAGCATGAATTCTGTAAGACGCCAGAATTTGCGACCATATTCACCTAGGCAATCCAGCGCCTCGTCATAGTCGATTTTCAGGATTTGACGTACCGAATCGTCAAAGTTTTCCAGTACCTGGCGTCGCGTCTGCCGCATTTTGTCATTGATTTCCGCTTCAAGTTCGGCCTGAAGCTGGTCAAATCTCGCCTGGATTTCCTCCTCTGTGCGACATTGTTGGTAGAGCTCCAAAATCTTGCGCTCCAGTCCAACGCCGCTTTCCAACTGGCCAAGCACTTCATCGGAAGCTCCGAATACCCCATTGAACAACCGGAATTTGCTCGTCAGCAATTCATAGACACGTTTATCGGCTGCATTCCTTTCATTGAGGAAGTTGATGACGACCACGTCGTGTTTCTGCCCATACCGATGGCAACGGCCAATCCGCTGTTCGATGCGCTGCGGATTCCACGGCAGGTCATAATTGATGACAAGAGAACAGAACTGCAGGTTGATTCCTTCTGCTCCGGCTTCAGTCGAAATCATGATTTTTGCCTTGGTGCGGAAGTTCTCCACCAAGGCATGGCGCATCATGATGGCCTTGCTGCCTTCCGTATTCACTTCTGAATTATAGCGGTTGTCGGCCATGAACTCCGTATAAATCATTTCGGCAACAGGGTCTTTCTTGCCGCCGCCTGAATAGCAGACAACTTGTCCTTTGTATCCATGCTGCTCAAGATAGGTTCGCAGATAGTACATGGAGCGACGTGATTCCGTGAAGATGACCGTTTTCTCCTCTGCGCCTAGTTCGCGCATTTTGGTCCAGCCTTGCTGCAGTGCAGTCAACAGGCTTTCCGTTTTCGTGTCCACAGTGACGTCATACGTCATGTGGATAAAGTGGTCCAGTTCATCTATCTCCTTCTGGAGTTTCTTCATGTCAATAACTTTGTGATTTTCTTCAGGAGGCTCTTCATCCTCCACTTCATCATCCAGAAGTTCGGTTTCGTCAAGATAATCATCCAGTGCATCCACGTCCAGCAAGACATCTTCTGGAATGTCCTCATCTTTGTTTTCGTCCCGCAAGGCAATCAATCTGGCCTTGATTGCCTCCAAAGTACTACGCAATGCGTTCGTGCTGGATGCCAAAAGCTTTCGCACGACGAGTGTAATCAACTGGCGTTGCCCCTGGGGGAAGGCATAGCAGTCCTGTTGTTGAAGAAAACGAGATACAGCATCATAGAGTCTTTGCTCTGCTTCCTGGGGGATAAAACGCATGGTAAGCAGGCGGCGTTCTGTATAGCGGATGTATTCCGCCACATCCTTGCGCAGAGTGCGTCGGCAAAAGGATGCCAGTCGCTTACGTAGCCCTTCGATATCTCCGCCAGCATTGGCATACATGTTACGGAAACTCGGCAGGTCGGGAAACATCTCTTCGTCAATGAGGGTGGCAATGCCATATAGCTCAGACAACGAGTTCTGCAAAGGGGTTGCTGTGAGAAGAATCTTCCGACGTTCGCTTAAAGCCCAGCGCAGACGTTGACCGATTTTGCTGCTTTGACGATATGAATTGCGCAATTTGTGAGCTTCGTCGATTACAACCAGCGACCATTCTATCGCTCGTAAATCTTCCGCCATTTTGCTTGCGAAATGATAAGATGTAATGATGATATCATTTGTTGAAAATGGCCTAGGTCTCCCGTTTCGCGTCGCTTGATTATATGACTTGGCATCAAGTATTGTTGCTCTAAGGTTGAATTTATCCTCCAATTCAACCTGCCATTGCTTACGTAGTGATGCAGGACAAATGACCAGTAAGTGCCGTTTCCTTTCAGCATTGAACTGACATAGCACCAAGCCAGCTTCAATCGTTTTTCCAAGACCAACTTCATCGGCAAGCAGAACCCCTTTGGAAATTGGAGAATGCATCGCAAATAGGGCAGCTTCAACCTGATGCGGGTTTAAATCCACCGATGCGTCAAAGAGGGATTGACTCAGACGCTCCAGCCCCTCTCCACCACGACGCGTTAGCTCGTTGGCAAAATAAATTGCATGGAAAGGAGTAATCATGGCTGCTCTTCAATATGGAGGGGCGAACGACGCTTCTGGATGCTATCCAACCATGTATCGACTTCCTCTTTTCTAAACAACCATTTCTTCCCGATTCGAACAGCAGGCATCTGCTTGGTTTCTATCCAACGGTAGATAGTATCTTTGCTGACGTTCAAATACTTTCCGACGTCTTCAACTTTCCATAGACTTTCGTCAGAATTCATTGCTGATGTTTCCTGCGTTAAAAATCAATTGAAACAAATGTAACATAATATATATTTAGCATTGAAAATCCCAAGCCCCTAATCGTCATTCTTTTTGGATTCTGCCTTATTTTGCTATTTATTACTATTTATTGCTATAATGACAGGCAAAAATCTTTGTTTCTTAGTGGTTTCAGTAAACAGCACACCCGCCAAATGGGCGAAGCCATTGGCGGGCACGCTGTTTGCAATCTTCAAACTGTTTTTCACTCTCAATAGTTGTCATGATTTGTCAATGTTTGGCATGTTTTGCTGGCAGGTGTCCATGTGGGCCATGCGGGAAGTGCGTCAATGCGAAAAACGGCCCCCTTTGAGGGGCTTTTGCCATTCATGGATATAGATCCCTGAAAATACCTTCGTGCCCGAGGGGGGCTCCCTGGGAGCCTTTTCGGGCATTTCAACTCAAAACCGACCCGTTTTTTGCTTCCCGCGGAGCGTTCTCTGAAAGCCCTCGCTGTTGGGCTGAAAACGACGATGCGGTCATTTCCCGCCGCTGCTCAACGGGACCCTTTCTTGACGCGTCGGACGGTATGCTTGGAAAAATAAGGCTGAGCGTTTCTGTGCAGGGGAAGTGGTCGTTAGCAGCATCATATCATCCGAGCAGCCAGTCCAAGGCATTGAGTTTGCGGATGCCGTCGATGTTGTCGGCGGGGTCTTCGTCCAGGGTGAGGAGGAACTTGGGATGATGGTCGCGGATTTTGCCGAAAGGTGCGAGTTCTCGCTCCAGGGTTGCGTGGTCGCGGACGGTGGCGGCGACCTGGTAGTATTCCGTCCCGTTGGCGTTTTCCGCCACGAAATCCACCTCCAGGGAACCGACCTTGCCGATATGCACCTTGTATCCGCGACGGAGCAACTCCAGGAAAACGACATTCTCCAGGATGTGGCCGACGTCCTGCGAACGCCCTGAAAGGAGATGTCGGCGGAGACCGACATCCACCACGTAGTACTTCTCCAATGTCTTCAGCAACTGCTTGCCCTTCACATCGTATCTCTCCGCCTTGTAGATGAGGAAACATTCCAGCAACGCGTCCAAATACCTCTCGATGGTCCTCGAATCGGACTTGCGTCCGTCGGAGGTCAGCGCTCCGGCGATTTTCCGCGTAGAGAGTTCGCTGCCGATGCTGTCGAACACGAACTTCGTCACGCTGTCCAGCATCAGCGGGTCGGGGATTTTCCGCCTCTGGGCGATGTCCTTCAGGAGGATGGTGTTGTAGAGTCCCTCAAGGTAGTCCTCCAGTTCCCGTGGCGTGTCCAGCAATTCTCCTGCGTATGGGAAGGAGCTTTTGCCGACATATTCGGCATACAGGCGTGAGCGTTCCCCATCTCCGCGCATTTCCACAAATTCACGGAACGACAGCGGGAGCATCTTGATCTCCACATAGCGTCCCGAAAGCAGGGTGGCAATTTCGTGGGAGAGGAGATTCGCATTTGAGCCAGTGATATAGATGTCCACGTCAGGGCGAATGTAGATGCTGTCGATGACCTCGGGAAAATCCTCGCACAACTGCACCTCGTCCACGAACACGTATGTCATCTCGCCTGGTTTCAGCCTGTCCTTGATGTACGAATGGAGGGCGTCGGGATTCCGCAACGGCTTGTTGTCCCTGTCCTCGAGGTTCACCGACACGATGCGTTCCGCCGGAACCCCCTGGGTTTGCAACCACTCCTGGAACATCTCCAAAAGGAACGATTTTCCACATCGGCGCACGCCAGTGACGACCTTGATGACCTGCTTGGCGCGCCAGCCACGCAGACGTTCCATGTATTCCCTGCGCTCTATCTTCATTTGACCTCTCCTGTTGATGATTTTGCTGATATTGTCCTAATATACCCCAAAAACTTTAAAAATCAACATAGTTTGTGGAATCAATAACACAAACTTTGTATTTTTAATGACTTTGTGTTGCCGATAACACAAACCTATTGGCTTTTTCGGGCGGGGGGATAGCGTGCCCGTCGCTCTCGCTGATATCATCCCGCCACCCTTTCAGGGTTCGAGTTTTTGGGGGCGTCTGCGCCACGTCGGGCTTCGTGTCCTCAACCAATTCTCGGATGTTTTGCAAAAACGGCGTGAAATGCTGCTGGTGCATCACGTCAATGGCGTCATTCATCCGCAGATGTAGGTCGGAAAGGCAGAGAATCTTCATTTGTTTTCCGTTAGAAAGATGTTGAAATTCAATTTTATGAGGAAGCCTCGTTTTCATTGCCAGAGGACTCGTTTTCAGGAGGGCCCCACATTTCCTTGTAGAACATGATGTAATCAGTTATGGATACAGGATATAGCGGATAATAGTACCGATATAGCCTCTTGAATAGTCGTAGCATTTTCTCATGACAGGCGAAATCCAATAGATGGTCTAGGCATTGCTCCACTTCGTTCAGACTGGCCTGTTTGGTACAAAGTTCCTTGCGACGGCATCTCGCAGCGGCCTAAACCTCCTCTTGAAAAGGCGCGACACCAAATTCCTCCTGCAACACGATGGCCATCGGAATGCCGAGCACAATCGGGAAGATCACTTCGTTCCCAAGCACAATACAGGCGAACAAAACGGCATTCACATCCGAATAGGCAAATGCGACTGCTGGAGTTATGATGAGGGCTTCCAGGAAGGCGGCGAGAACGATCACCACCGTATGGAAGAGCAGGTCTGGAATCGTCCTCAGTGCGAACGGATGCCTGCCATAGCGCCTCCAGAGAAACCAGACTGCGCACGGGCCGAGGAAATTTGCCGCGAAGCCCGCTAGGGAAGACCAGCGCAGGGCATTGTCGAGGAGGTCGGAAACCAGATTTCCGCAGGCGTTGGCCAGGCAGCCGACGGGGCCGTAGAAGACGCCGTATATCGCGGCGAGCGCGCTGACCGGCCGCACATTCGTGAAGCCGGGAATCAGGTTCATCGCCTTGAAGGGGATGGCAAAAAGCAGATAGACGGCCAGCAACAGGATGAAATTGCGCAACTGACGCTTCATTTTCCGGCCTCCCGCTGTACCCGCTTCCCTCGGATGTCAATGATTTCCGCCAGACTGCCGCAAAGGACCAGGACCGCCCCCAGCACGACTGTCGGCGTCAGATGGACTGGCGTGATTACGCTGGCAGGCAGGATTAGTCCCCAGACCATGGAAAAGACAATCTCCAGCGAATAGACGACGGTTGCGTTCGTGGCGGTCACATGCTTCAAGGCGATGATGTTGAGGGACAGCGCGATGGCCTCGATGAAATAGGAGTAAATGGCCCACGAGGCGACCAGCGCCCGCGACAGGGGCAGCCCGAAAAACAGACGTGGGTCCTGCCAAAGCCAGCCGAACAGGGCGAACACTCCCGTGAAGAGTTCCAGAAGGATGGCGATGGCGAGAGGGTCGTGTCTTTTTGCCCATTAGGCCACAACAACCAATAGTACCCCCCACACCAAGCACCCCCCCCCCAAAACGGCAA
>JAFRLP010000249.1 GCA_017431185.1 Victivallales bacterium
AAAATTGAAAGAATATTGCAGTTGCTTTGTGCTGTATATGACATTGATGTTATCGGAGTTGGGGGTGGGAGGGCCTTTTGAGAAAACCCCTCAAATCAAGGCATTGCTCGACATGGCTTCCAATGAAGAGATGAAAACGACGGATTGGGTTTTTAAATATATGAGTCGGGATGATTATAGTAATAGTAAGAAAGCGGGAGCTTGCCTGGATAAATTTATTGTCAAAGACAAGCCTAATGTCTTGGCAGTGCGTAAGGTACAGCACCCTGATACCCCTGCCTTGAACTTGCCCCCTGGGCAGGAGGAACTGTTGAATATGATAAATAGTAGAAAGATAAAAAGCTGTGGGGATTTGAGAAAGCAGCTTTTCAAAAGGATAGGGGAAGGGGAAACAATCCATCCCCTTTTACTCAAAGCTATTAATGAGAAATTCAAGTCTGGTATCAATGGAGAATTAAAGGATTTTCTAAAGCAGCATAGTGAGTAGGGGTAGCGGCGGCGTCCCCGCCGCCGCAGGTGTGCCCAATCATCCTGCACGTGGAATTGCACCCCGCATTAACGAAAAGAGACATAAGGCAATGATAAAGTCTTTAACCCTGAAAAATGTCGGAGCGATGCCGGATAAGACGATAGCCTTTGGCAGTCGTCTTAACGTGATTACTGGCGACAATGGTCTTGGGAAGTCGTTTCTTCTGGACATCATCTGGTATGCGCTGACGGGACATTGGCCCAATGAGGTCAATGGCAAATTGTCATCTGGATACATGGCTCGGCCCCTGACGCCTTCCAAGGAAGCTACCATAGGAATGAAGGTCGATGGGCAGTCCGCCTCTCGGGCATTGGTCTCCGTTTTCGACAGGGAGATGCAGAAATGGAGACTCAAGGGGGGGGATATGCCTATGCCGGTGGGACTGGTTGTGTACGCCCACTATGATGGCAGTTTTTCCGTCTGGGATCCAGAGCGCAACGATTGGAGTCAACGGCTCCATGAGAATATGCCAGACCGCCAGCCCGCCTTTGTTTTTACCTCCTCGGAAGTTTGGGATGGCTATACTGTTCCAGACAGCATGACAGGCCGGGACAAATGGCTGTGCAATGGCCTGATTCGTGATTGGGTCTCCTGGCAGGACAGAAACGGGAAAGAGTTCGCCTTGTTAACGGATATTCTGGAAAGACTGTCTCCGCCTGATTTCTCCGCAAAAATCACTCCGGCTGAACACAGCAGAATCTCCATAGACGACTCTCGTGAACATCCGCATATCCAAATGCCATACGGCAAGATTCCCGCCCAATGGGCCTCTGCTGGAATCCGGCGAATATTGTCCCTGGCCTACGTATTAACCTGGGCTATGACTGAACACGCCAAGGCCTGCAGCATCAAAGGCCAGGCGCCTGCAATGCAAATGCTCTTTCTTTTTGACGAGGTAGATGCTCATCTGCACCCCAAATGGCAACGCCAAATCATGGGGGGAATCCTGGATGTCCTGGAACGCTTTGCTGACATTACGAAGGATGCTCTATATCCATATCATAATCATAAGCATAAGCAAAATTCCCTTGGACACCGTTCCAGTGCGATTCAGATGATATCAGTCACCCACTCACCTTTGGTGATGGCTTCACTGGAGCATATCTTTGACGCAAGCTGCGACAAATGGCTTGATATCGATGCCGACAAAAAGGGGAGAATCGTCCTTTCCGAGCGTCCTTTTGAACGTTTGGGTAATTCGGATGACTGGCTGACCAGCGAGGCCTTTGACTTGCAATCGACTTATTCCGTTGAGGCGGAGAAGGCCATGAATGAAGCAAGCGCATTGCTTGAGGACCTCGGGCCGCATGATGCGGAGGCCATCAAAAAGGCTTATCAAAACCTTTTGAAGACGTTGAATCCAAAGGATGCGTATCTTTGTCGCTTTAGGTATATTTGTGAAAAGAAGAAAATCAAGCTAAAGGACACAAAGGAGAGTGGAACATGATTCCCATTCAATTACAGCCTGAACCATTGGATTTCAAGGATATGGTAAGTGAGCCTGGCCAGCGATATTTATCGGAACATCCTGACACAAGGCCTTCACGGTTGCCACCCTATTGGACGAGAATTCTTAAAGAACTCTGGGAAGCCTATGGCGGAATTTGTGCATATTTGTCCATCTATTTCGAATATGCCACGGGGGCGGCATCTGTTGACCATTTTGTGCCAAAATCAGTGGATAAGTCACTTGCATACGAATGGAGCAATTATCGTTTGTCCTGTTTGGGGGCAAACAGAAGAAAGCACACCCATAAAATACTTGATCCCGTTGGGTTACGACCAGATTCGTTTCGGTTGAATTTATGTACTGGTCGTATCTACCCTAATCCTACTATGGATGTAGAATACAAAAAAGAGTGTCAGGATACGATAAATGCTCTAGGTTTGGATTCACCAATATGTAGAAATATGCGCAAAAAGAGATTTGATCAATACTGTAGTAATGAAATCTCTTTAGCGCATATCCAAGAAGAATCCCCGTTCATTTATGCCGAGATTATCCGTCAGGGGCTGTCATGAAGACCATTTGGTGTGGTTTAGAACACACTACATTCATTCGACTGCTTCTGGTTTTGGGAGGTCGAGTGGTTCATTCTCTTTGGCCTGGTGGGAGGCTTGAGGTTCTGAAGCCGGGTTTTCTTCAGGCGGAATTTTCTCCGTGACGGGTTGGGATGGCTGGGATTGTATTGTCGCTGTGTCGTCCGGTTCTTCGTCCAGCACGGTGGGAACTGGTATTTCAGGATGCGGAAGCTCCTGCGGTTGAACAATTTCCACTGACTGCTTCCGTGTCGCAAGCTGCTGGTGCAGGCACTGTATCTCCATTTGATGCCGTGCGATAGTCTGGTGTTGATTCACCAGGTAAGCCGTTTCCGCCAGAAGCCCGAGCAACAGACTGCCCATCACTACCAATGGCCAGCGCGAAATTGCTTTTCGGGGAATGTTTTCTGCTTCAGTCGGAATGGCTTTGGGGATTTCAGCCTGGACTTCTGCGACAGGCTGGACCTCCACCTCGGCCTCTGGCTTGCTGGGGGCTTCGGCCTCTGGCTTGCTGGGTGATGGGGATGGAGATGGGATTTCAGAGACAGGTGTGGCTGGCATTTCGGTTTTGTGAACAGGGACAGGCGCAGGTGCGACGCCAATCCGTGCAAGAAGCGCAATCGAACGGTCATCGGAACCACGCGGGTCATCCGCCCATTCGCGACGGGTCAGGTAGTCCATCAAGTCCTGCCTGCACAATTCCTCACTGCGCAGGTCGTCAAAGAACATGTCGAAAATTCTGCCTGGCGTCATATCGGCGAGGTGGAACATCAGATGCTCCGGCCCATCTGAAGTGATGGCAATCCCGGTATTCGCCTTGGCGTCCATAAGCGCATGCTGGAAAGCCATTTTCTCTTCGCCGCCTGGACGCAGAAAATGGGTCTGATTGGCGAACTCCCCTTTCTCCGGCAGAAAAACGGTTTTGCAGACACCGTTTTGCCGCAGGACGATGGATCCGTCGCCGACCTGAAAGCACCCAATGCGCTTTTTGCCGGCAATGGCAAAGGCAACCGTGCAGTCGAACTCCTTTTCTTCCTGGTGATGTTTCTGCGCAAGGTCATATTTTACCTGCATTAGAGTACGGTACATGATTCGGCAGAATTTTATCCATTGGCCTTGAACCTCCTCTTCGCCATCAAGAATGTTGACCAGAAACGGTTCAAGAATGGATGTCTGGGAGCGAAAAGCATCCACTGCGCCCTGGGCACCGAAATGGGAAAGGCTGGCGCTGCCGCGGCCATCGCAGACGATGGCAGCAGGACGTGGGGTGAGCAGCACGGCGGAGGCATCCTGGCAGGGGATTCCGTGGCGGATATGCCCTCCGCCGGGAATCGAAGCGGCGAAGCCAGTCCAGGCGGGGTCCTTTTCATCATGCGGTGTCACCATGGTCATTTCTCCTTTGTTGTGCTTGACGTGTGTTCTCATTAGAGTTCTCCCCAGTCGTCAATCCCACGGTAGCGGATGTTGTTCTGGTCCGATACGGCGCTTGCGGACACGCTCTTCATGGAATCCGTCAGCCAGCGGAAGAACTGCTTGAAACGAAGCCCCTTGAGCCTGACAGGCCCAGGCTTCGCCGGCAGAATCTGGCACATGATATCGTGGTCGCCCCCACCACCGATCTCAATCCCGATGTACTGGATTTTACCGCGTTCGCCTAGGATGCGCATTTCCTCGGCAGCCTGTTCCCAGTCGTTGTCATTCGGTGCGCCATCCGTCATGAGAATGACCCATGGACGGTAGGAGGATATGCCGCTGTCGCGGTACATCTTGCGCCGTGCCTTCAGATCCTGAAGTGCCAGGCGCATTCCTGCGCCCATGGCGGTGCTGCCGCTGGCGGTCAGGGGGGCTGGATTCTGATCCACGTCTCCGATGCCTGTGAACGGCATGGCGATGTCGGCGGTGCTGCTGAAGGTGATGACCTCAAGCACCACACTGCGGGACGCCGCCTCGTCGGCTGCGGTTTCACGCAGGAACTGCTTCAGGCCCTCGTTGAGTTCATCGATCGGGGTGCCGTACATGCTGCCGGATACATCCAAAAGCAGGACAACGGGGCAGCGGGGGGCGGGGTTGGAGACGTCGAGGCTGTTGATTTCGTCGTAGTTTCTCATGGCTGAATTCCTTTTCGGGTTGTTTGGTGGTTGTGGTCTTGTTGTGTTCTTTGAAATCCGGGTTGTTGTTTTTTTCAGACTGTTTTCGCTTTTTCTTTACTCCTGATAAGCATCCAGTTGGAGCTTTTCCCGGCGAAATCCTCAAAAAGGAATGGAAAAAGCGGGGTTGTTATTGGGGAAGTCGATTTTCGTCTTGGCCTTGGTGGGATTCAGTTCCAGCCGGACTGGATCCTTCTTCATGACATGGAGAAGTTCGGCCAGGTTATCTTCCAGGGTGGCAAGCGTCGCTCGTTGGGAAGGGTTGTGGTGGCCATTGCGGAAGGTTTGGATGAATGAGCTTTTCAGATTGTAGGTCAGATGGCTCCACAGATTGTACCAGTTCCCGCGCGGTAGCTTGCAATCGCTTCCGGTGCCCAGGGGGCAGCGCCCCTTTTTCAGGTTCTCATCCGGCGTTCCGCAGGCGGACTTGCGGGTAGGGTCAAAATAGCTGTATGGATGGAGACCGCACATGAGGATGTTGAAGACCGTCAGGGCCGCTCCGAATTCCACGTGATGGATGTTCCTGGGCTGGGCAAGGAGCTGGGGATTCATGAGCAATTCCGGTGCAACATGCGAGGCAAAAAACGTTTTGGTGATGTCTGTGCTGTCTTGCTTGCCGGGAATCTGGAAACTGTCGCAGTCGATGAAAGACACGTTGCCGTTCTGGTCCAGGCGTCATGGACATCACTGTCAAGACATGTTCGCCCCTTTTGTCATGTGATGATGTCGATAATAAGAATAAAAATGAACAGGTGGGCATTAAATTGCGGAAGGCACGCCGCATCGGAGCACGGTATATCGTTCCTGCCTCTTCCATGCGTGGCGTCTTGCGCTCTCTGACGGGCATTATCAGCGGCAGTGCCTTGGACTATATCGACGAGAATCTTTGGCTTTGCCAGGGGCGTGATCTGCCGTTGGGAGGCCTTGGCAAGAAACTTTATCTGGCAGAAGTCATCAAACCGGGAACCGCCTTCGAGGATGGTTCCGTTCGTTTCGGCGAGGCAATGCTGGTGAGGGATTCTGCATTGAACTTCATTCGCGAGGAATACATTGACAACAATGGGAACACACGGCAAGAACTCTGGATAGACAATCCGAACAGCGACTCTCCGTCAAAGTCCAACAGATATGACGCAGGGCATCCGTATCGTGTGAAAGTCAGCGGACGGAAAGTCAACACCAGGGGCGGAGAGCCGCATGAAGGTGCTTTCAAGCAAAAAGAAGCTCGTGAAATTGTTCTCGACAGGAAGCTGTGGCTCGACTATCAGGGACGCAACAGAAACGGTGTCAGGTCAACACTGTACCCTGGCGACCTTGTTTGGCTAGAGCCCGACAACGATGAAGGCATCATTGAACACGGTGGTCAAGTCAAATCGATTCAGTGGGCGCGCTGGGGCCGCAAAGGGGTCAATTTCCTGCAGAAGCTGAAAGAACATGGTCTTCAGGATTTGCTTCCAGACTATTACAAGAATGACGGGCTGGTGGACATCACGTCGGATTTGTTCGGGAGTATTCCCAATCCTCCCAAAAACAGCGGCAAGAATGAAT
Organism: Victivallales bacterium; assembly: GCA_017431185.1. The sequence continues at coordinate 6,265 of JAFRLP010000249.1, forward strand.
ACAGTTCTTTTGCGGCAAGGGTGCGGCCTGACAATCTTGTGTTCGAGGAGGGTACGAAGACCATCCAATGCAATATGGCTTCGATGTCTTCGCCTCATCCAGGATGCATTGCTTTTTATATGGACAACGATGATTATGATACCATCTCTCTGGAAGATTTGCCAAAGGGATACAAGGTCTATCGCACCACAAAGGAACGTGGTGAGGATGCCCCTTGGAACTATGATGTCCAGCCGATTTTCGAGAATGGCGGGAGAGCCAAACCGTTTGAGGCTGTTCAGAAAATGACCCGTAAAGCAGAGCTGGTTGCCGAAGGTTCCGTTGGCCATTTCAAATTGTCATACCGCAGTCTGACGAAGGAGGAGTTCGCACTGCTTCTTCTTGTTCTTTCCTGCGATTTGCGGATTGGTGGCGGCAAGCCGTTCGGTCTTGGGCACTGCGTGGTGACGGGGATTGCTGTGCATGATGAAGTCGGCAACAAGATTCTCGAAGTGGTCAATCCGAAGAAGGCATCCGTTCCCGAAGCTTTTATGGAGGTCGCTGGACCATATCTGAAGCGTGCGGAATTGTACTGCAAGACACAGGAACCTGTTGAAAAGCTGCGCTATCCGAGGGCAGTCAACGATAAAGGCAATCAGAAAAGTGGTATGGTCTGGTTTGTTCAGAATGCCAGCCCAAAGAAAAATGCCAGGCATGGGCTTCAGACGCAGTGGGTCTGCGGTAATCCTGAAAATCAGAAACTTCAGGGAAAAGAGCAGATTAGGGCTCAAGGCCTGAAACGGTTTGAGCCGCTGGATCCTGCCTCGGATATGCTGTTTGGATATGATGTGGGTTTCAGGTTTGTCTATGGGGAGACGGGAAACCAGCGATATATGACGAATTTCCAAAAGGGCGGTTTCCGCAATGAATCTTTCCAACGAAGGGAAAACACTTCTCCGAATCGGAATTCGCGCCAGAACAACCGCGACCGCCGTCAGTGATATAAGCCCGAAAGCCCCTTGGTTCCAAGGGGCTTTTTGATTTTTTCACTCCATGCCATTCAGGCGACGGGGCGAAACGCAGATGAAGAATGTGGGCATGTTACTTGAGCAATAACTTGATGATGTCCTCAGCCGTTTCTGTTGTCTTCTCACTGCGGTTCGGTTTGCCATAAAGCCAATTCCAGTTGATTCTGTCATGGAATTGTGAGTTTTCCCATTATTTCTAATCGAAATAGCCATTAGACTGGATTCAAGCACGAAAAAACAGAAAATTGCTTGAATCCAGTTTGTTTTTTGCTTTATAACGATTATATTTCTAATCGTTATTCAATTTCACACGCAAA
>JAFRLP010000250.1 GCA_017431185.1 Victivallales bacterium
CTACAAGGTCATGCCAGGCGATGCGCCTGGAGCGGCCCGGAAAAATGCGGTGAAGGATGTCGGCTCCGAGCGAAACCGCGCGTTCGGCAACCATATCCTGACCGCCACTTACGAGGGAAGGCCCTTCGTTGTCCGCCTGGAGTCCGGCGGAAAGGAATGGAAAGTCCATGCGCCCGAAATCACGCTTCCCGATGGCACATGCCCTGAACCGACGCTGCTCGCGGCCACCCCATTCGACCTTGGCCCGTTGCAGACTGGCCTGGAGTTCTCCGGGGAGTACGTGCCGTCTCCCGAGGGGGAGAGGCGCTACTGGCGGCTTCGCCTGACCTTGTGGGGGGACAAGGGATTCGTCGGCTTGGAGCCTCTGCTTGGCGTGGCGCTGGACAGGCCTGGAGCCTCCAGCTATGATGAGATGCGCGGCTGGAGGGCTGCCTCCATGCGCATCAACACTGCGGGAAAACAGCCTGCCGTCCGCTCCGACACGCAATGGGAGGACTCCGCGTATGAGACCAGCGTGGCGGGAAAGACCGACGTGGGCCAGGGTTCGCTTGGAGTCTTCGCGTTTCCTGGCGGCGGTCGGCTTGCGGTTCCGGAGATGGCCGAGCGCTTTCCGCTCGGCGTGACCACCTTCCCCGATGGCCTGAGGGTGGACCTTTTCCCCGAAATCCTCCCCCGGGACCGCTATGCGGGCAGGGACCCTGAATATATTCAGTATTTTGCGCTCCACACTGGGGATTACGTCATGCGGGCCGGCGTGGAGATCGCCTTTCCCATGTATCTGGCGCTGGACGACGGGGTGGACGCCGGGAAACTGCTTGGCCCGGTGCCCGTCGGAATGGTCGATGTCGAGGCGCTTGACGAGAGCGGGGCGTGGCTCAATTCAATCCGGCCCCCTGACCTCTACAGCCGCCCATTTGACCCGGAAATCGTCATCGGCCTGAATTCCTATCTCAAAAGCAAGAGGGAAGGGCGTTGGTATGGCTTCATGAATTACGGAGACAGTTTCGGCGAGCGAAAATGGAACTGGTTCAACAATGAATACGACGCGGCTGCCGTCTTCTTCGAGCAGGCGCTGCGCTTCCGAAATCCCGAATATTTCCGCGAGGCATTGCGCGCCGCGCGCCATCAGATGGAGATTGACACAATCAAGAGGCATCCTGGCGCAGACAACGGCGCGGTCTATACGCATTCGCTGGGGCATACTGGCGGCTATTACCGCGACGGGGACTTCGCGTTCCTGAATTATGGCCACAGCGGACGGCAGTTCGCCGTCGGGACCTTTTCCAACGGCCACACACGAATCCGCGGAATGTGCATGGCCTTCGTGCTGACCGGAGACCGCCGCTTCCGCGACACCGCCTTGTCAACGGGGAAGTGGATTATGAACAGTGAATTGTTCAAGCGCAGGACATGGAGTTCAACGCATCGCGAACCCGGCTGGGCGCTTGTGAATCTGACTTCCCTGCATTGGATGAACGGCGCGAAGAATTTTCTCGACGCGGCGGAGACCCTGGCCTGGATTGTGTTGTCCCATGCACGGGGACGAGGGGTCCGCTATGACGTGCTTCAGAAGCACAACTGCCCCACGCCTCCAGAAGGGTGGAATGACAATAACCGGATGTACCGCACGGGTGCGCTCTCCTTCCCGACCGGCTACCAGGGCACGGGGATGTACCTGGTCTATCAGGCAACGGAAGACGAATGCCTGAAGAAGGCGCTCCGGGAGAATCTCAAGGCAACCGCCGAATACATCAAGGGCCGTCTGTATTTCCCTGACCGGCGTGGATTTGTCCACAGCCCCGTCCCATGGCGGCGTCAAAGCACACGGAATGGCTCCGGGGCCGGAAGTTCACTGCGCAATGTGCTCCTGGTGGACGCGCTGCTTGCCGGGGACTCCGGCTCCCTGGCAATCTCCCGTGACACGATGGTCCAGATGCTGACCCGCCGGGAACTCTTTGCCTCGCCCCTGAAGGACACCGATCCGGATGCGCCAGGACCCAAGGAGGTTACCAGCGGACTTTATTTCGTGCCCCTGACGCTGGAGCTGATGCGCTCCCTGAAAATGGTGATGCCTGAAATCAAGTACGACCTCTCCCAGAGGGAGACTTGGGGCGGTACCGTGCCGGCGATGTAGTGTGACGCGAAGAACGGAAGGCGCTGGAACCCGGGTGTCTGGAGTCCTGGAAAAACTGCATTCCCCGAAGGAAACTTGCGATGGAACCCTACTTTGCCCCTGTTGCATTGCACAGATGCCGGCTCAGGCAGTATTTCGCCACGCTCTGGGAGGCGGTGGAGGAGCAGAATGCGGTGCGGATTACCCTGCATGACCATACCGGGTGCCTGATGCTTTTCGACGGAAACATGATGCGGGAAAACGGCAACATCCACCAGTGTGAATACTGCCGGTTCAACCGAAAGCATCGACTCGACTCATGCATCAACCATTGCCATTGGCGGGTCATGCGCGAGGCGGCGCGCATCGCTGGTCCGTTTGTCCACCATTGCCATGCGGGGGCGGTCGAGCTGGTCTTGCCGGTGATGGTGCGCAACCAGCATCTGGCCACGGTGTTTGCCGGCACCTTTCGCGATGCCGCAGTTGCGCCGCCGCCCTCCTGGTCCGCTACGCAGAGGGAACTTTATCTGTCATTGTCGCTCTGGCGCCAGGAGGCGATGCCGACATTGCTGCGCACTTTGCAGATGTTCAGCGCCGCTGCCCTGGCCTTTGTCGGCGAGGAACGCTTCCATGCCCTGAAGGAACATGGCAGGCGGTCGGAGATTGAGGAGTTCTTCCAGCACAATGTCGCCGTCAAGGGCATTGGCCTGAATGACCTGGCGGCGCATCTTGGACTGTCGCCCTCCCGCACCAGCCATCTGCTGCGGGAGGAGTTGCACCAGACCTTCAGCAAGATGCTCCGGTCTTCCAGGATTCGGGTTGCGTGCCGTCTGCTGATGGAAGGGGAACTGTCGCTCAAGCGAATCGCGGCATTGACTGGCTTCAATGACGAATACTATTTCAGCAGGGCCTTTCGGCGGGAAACCGGCCTGCCGCCAGGCCAGTACCGCAGTCAAGCCCGTCCGCCGACGGAGGACGGGCACGGCACCCAGGAGGTTTCATCATGTTCCAGGCGACCATCATAGGAGTCAATGGCTGGGCCGCGAACTATCTGCCGCATCTGGAGAGGCTTGAAAAAGCCGGTAAGGTCAAATTGTCGGCTGCGGTGGTCCGCGAGCAGGAACTGCACAGCGAGAATGTGGAAAGGCTGCGGCTCCGGGGCGTGCGCATCTACCTTGACCAGGGCAGGATGCACGAGGAACTTCATCCGGCCATCGTCTTCATTCCCACGGGCATTGAATTCCACGAGCCGATGACCCTGGCTGCGCTGGAACATGGGTGCAGCGTCCTGGTGGAAAAGCCGGCTGCGCCGTCGGTCGGGGCGGTTGACCGCATGATTGCGGCCAGGGACAGGAGGCCGGGATGCTTTGTGGCCGTTGGCTTTCAGCACATCTATGACCGAAACATCCATCATTTCAAAAGACGTTTTGCCGAGAGCCTGGGCATGCCGCGGAAAATCACCGTCAAGGGGTTTTGGCCCCGGGCGGACAAGTATTACGCCCACAATGACTGGGCGGGAAAACTGCATTCCCCGCGCGGCGGCCTTGTGCTGGACTCGCCGGCAAACAATGCCTTTGCGCATTTCATCAACCTTGCCCTGTTCCTATGCGGGGAGTCTTTTGACAGTTCGGCCTCGGCGGAAATCCGCGAGGCGAGTCTGTGGCGGGCGCGTCCCCGCATTGAGACATTCGACTCCTGCCGTCTGAACCTGTTGACGGCCACCGGCGTGGAACTGGACATCCACCTCTCCCACACCGTGGCGGAAAACTTTGACCCGATGCTCCGTGTCGAGTGTCCGCACGGCACGGTCATCTGGCAGCAGGACAGCCCGTGGCAAATCACGTCGCCTACGGGGGAGAGCCTGGAGTCCGGGGAATACGGCAACCCCATTGCGCAGATGTTCGACGACATTGCGGACAGGCTCTGCAACCCTGCGCGGTTCATCTGCTCCCTGGAGATTGCAAAGGAGCATACGAAGGTCATCGAAAGCCTGCATCGCGACTACCGCATTGTCCCTGTTCCGCCTGACAAGGTAAGGCGCGTTCCGGAAGACGGGCAGTTGATTTTCCCGTGAGTAAAGGTAGCGGCGGCGTCCTCGCCGCCGTCAACACAACGCAGGAGACACGGTGTGTTGCATAGGAGATTATTCTTGCACAGTTCCTAAGGCGCGGACTGCCCTTGACGCCTTCCCAGGATGACGGTCGCATAAGGCGGCAGAGCGATAGAGGACTCCTGCCCGCCGATGACCTTCTGCCCTGAACCAAGCAGGTCCTCGAACTCGCCGCACTCCTCCAGGACAATGGAGAGCCGCTTCTCCTCGGTGGAGAAATTGATGAGGAAATGCAGGGCGTCCCCGTCCGTGCCGATGAGGGAGCCGGACTCTATTTGGCATTCGTCGTCGCCTTCCACACGCATGCGTGGCGTGACTTCGGCGGAGGTCAGGATTTGCCGGAACAGCCCACGCAGGAAGGGGGAGAGTTCGCCTGGCTCCCGATAGATGCCGAAAGGCTCGAAGCCGCAGAGCCAGGCCGTTCCGCCGCCAGGCAGAACGCGCCGTGCGACGGCGCAGCCGCCAGAGGAGAAATTGGCCATCTCCTCTGCGCCGTCCAGATGGAGATGCGAGTGGAACAGGTCGGTGATTTCGAGGTCGGGCAAACCGTCCGCCCTGACATATTCAGGGAAATCCGCCACATTGTCGTCATTCATGTAGCAGCCGAAATCCTCCAGGAGACCGAAGCCGGGGGTGTGCTGGAAATGGCGGCTGCGCTCGTCCTTCATCCCGAAGAATCGGTCGGCGACGATGCATCCTCCCTGGCGCAGGAAATTCCGCAGTGCGCTGGCCAGTTCCGCCGTGAGGAATGCTGCGCGCGGGGTCAGCAGCAGACGGTAGTCGGCGAGCCGTCCCCGTTTGACCCATTCGTCATCGATGAAGTCGCATTCGATCCGCAGGTGGTTCATCAGTTTGAACGCGCCGTGCAGGGCGGCCACGTAGGCCTTATGGCTTTTGTCGGCAATGGCGGCGATTTCCGAGGCGCGTGAGACCAGAATGGCCACGCGGGCGTGTACGGCCTTGCCCGCGAGCCGTCCCTCCAGCGCACGGAATTGGCGACCGAACTCCGCCAGGCGTGTGGCTCGCTCTGTGACGGAGCCGTCCCAGGCGCAGATGTTGAATCCAGTGGTCTGCGTTTCCGAGACTCGCCCGCCGAATTTCCAGAACATCAGCATCTTCGCGCCGTGAAGCACCATCTGCCAGTTGGAGGCGATGCGCCACCCGCGCTCGGCACGGATGTGGTTCCTGGGCAGATAATCCATCTGTCCGCCCTCGGATTCGATGGCCCAGAAGCCCCGTTGCGGTTCCTGCCCGCTGGAGCGCGCCCAGGAGCACATCATCGCGCCCAGCCACCAGCACTCCTCCATTTCGCCGAAGAAGGTGTAGGCGGAGTAGCCTGGCATATCCAAATTGCGGTTCTGGTCGAACAGCGAAGGATAGTTATGCTGCGTGGCGCTGTCAAAGGCTGCGGTGACCGCCACATTCACGGTCACGGGGAGTCGCCTGGGATTGTGTCTGGTCACGCATTGGCGGGCGTCCTCCACCCAGTCAGCGACCCGCTGGCGGTTGAACTCCAGCCAGTCCATGCGCGGGACATAGCCGCCTCCGTTGAAATTGGCGTCTCCGCCTGGTTCCACGTCCTCCCAGCGGCGATAGGCGACGGGAAACTCCCCGCTCCAGGCGCTGTTCAGTTCGGCAAGGGAGCCGTATTTTGCCTGAAGCCACTGGTGGAAGCGCGCCAGCGTCAGTGGGCAATGGCATCCGTCCCCCTTGTAGAATGGCTCATTCCAGAGGTTCCAGCCCATGAGGGCAGGGTGCTCGGCATAGCGCTCGGCGGTGACTTCGAGAAACTCCAGGGCTTTCCGATGGTAGAACGGGTCATCGGGACAGAGCGCCCGCACAGGGCCATGCTGAGCCGCTGCGCCTGGCGTTGGCACCAGTTGCTGGACGCTGTGGTCATGCACCAGCCACTGCGGATGGTACATTCCGCCAAAGGCGGTCAACGTTCCGCCGATGTTCAGCAGCACCTGCAAGCCATGCCTTTGGGCCAGGGCGAACACGGTGTCCAGGGCGGTGTAGTCGCGCACCCCCTCCGTCTGCTCAATGCGGTCCCAGGCGACGAAGGGGCGGATGACGTTGAAGCCCAGCCCCTTCATGGTGAGCAGGTCACGCTCCCAGTAGCGGCTGTCCAGGTCGCCGCTCTTGGCGTAGGGGCAATATACGGAACCGAAGTGGATTTTGTCGAGCGTTGACATGGGTTCAGTAGTCGCGGAGAGATTTTCCTGTGGTGAAGTCGTTGTACCAGAAATAGGTGTACTGCGCCTCCGTCCAGGGGGCGATTCCGCCAGAGTGCGGAATCTGCTGTGGCGTGCCGCTGGTCACGCTGGAGTCCTGCATCAGGACATTGGCGCGGCTGGAGTGGCGGAAGGCAACGCACTCCGTGTAGGGATTGGCAATATACAACTGGGAGGAGTAGTTGTTGGTCGATTGCACGTCCAGCAGTTCCATGGTGCGGCTCGGCGTCTTGATTTTGCTGAGTTTTGTGTACCTGTAGGTGGGGGAGGACTCGACCAGCACTTTCTGGTTTCCCGTGACATAGTTCTTGCCGTAGCTGACGCTGCCGTTCTTCGCGTTGGGCGCCTTTGGGTCGGCTGGGCAGTAGTACACCGCCTTGACGTTGGGTGCCTTGTAGAGCAGATCGACCGTGCTGTGCCCCGCGTCCCAGGTGCCGTAGTAGCCTTCGAGGCAAAGCGTCTTCATCCAGGTGTAACTGTGTACATCGAGGACGGGGAGCAGCCAGTCCTCGTTGTCGCTGCAGTACATCTGGCAATAGACCCCGAGTTGTTTCAGCCCGCTGGTGCAGGAGATGGCGCGCGCCTTGTCCCGCGCCTTGCTCAAGGCAGGCAGAAGCATGGCCGCAAGTATCGCGATTATGGCTATGACGACGAGCAATTCGATTAAAGTGAAGGATTTCCGCTGGCGCTTCATGGTCTGTCACTCCTCCTTGAGCATGGTTTTGTGGACTTCGCAGGGCGTTGTGCCCAGGTTGATGATGCCGTACTCCCCGACCGAGGCGGGGACAAGCACCATGTCCATGTATTTGGCGTGGTAGCAGCGCACAGGGTCACGGCGGGAGTAAATGAGAATCTCCTCCCCTTTGGTGAGCACCAGCGTGTGGAATTTCGCCCCTTTGGTGCTGTCCTGGACAGCGTGGTCAAAGGAGAGGCGGCGCAGGCTGAAGTAAATCAGGTCATGCTCGCCGAGCAGTTCCTCCTTCCACCCCTCCCCTGACCGGAGAAGCCTGGGGCGTGGGCGAAGCACGCCGTCCACGGCGGAACGCCGCCGAGAGGTGACCAGCACGTTCTCGCCGTGGCGGGAGTGGATGGGGCGGGGATTCCCGTCCAAATCCTTCCGCAGATAGTCGTAGAGTTTGAAGGTGTAGCTGCCGATGGTGTAGCTGCCGATTTCCAGAACCACCTGGTTGCGACCAGATGCATGGATGGTCCCCCCGGGCAGCAGGAACTGGTCTCCCTCCACGCTGGGGAAACTGTTGACGTATTTGTCGTGGTCAAAGGGGATGTGCTCCTGCTCGGCGCGGTGAATGCACTCGAAGAACTCGGGCACGTTGCAGTCGTCCTGAAGCCCAAGGTAGGTGCGTGAACCCGCGGTCTTGACGCAGTAGTAGCTTTCGTCCTGCTGGAAAGGCTCGCCGAAATGCTCGTTGTTGTACGCCTTGGGCGGATGCACCTGGATGGACATGTTGCCGGTTCCGCCGTAGGTGTCGTCGTAGTTGAAGCGGATGGGGAAGTACTTGCCGAAACGGGCCGTGCATTCGGGGCCGATGATGGAGTCCGCGCGCTGCTTGAAGACCATCGTGAACGGGAGATTCAGGATGTCCACCCCGCACTGCACCTGCACGGACACCTCGTTCGGAATCATGTCAAACACCCAGGCGCAGTTCTTCATGTCCGCCGGCAGGTGACGCAGTTTCTGCACGAAATGCCCGCCCCAGACCCCTTCGAGGTAAACTGGAGTGCAGCGGAAAGGACGGGCCGCCAGTTGGTCAAGCAACTCCTGCAGCCTGTCGCCCGGCATGGATTTGAGGCGGCACTCGCGGTTGGAGTCGATGTAGAAGGCGATTGGACCGGAGGAGAGCAACTCATCACGGTGCTGCATCATGATTTCGTAGTCATAGTAGTACATCCGACGCAACACCTCCGGCAGGGGACGCACCTGGCTGTCGCCGAGGTTGCGGCATTTGCGGGCGCGGATGCGAAGGGTGGCATGGAGGGCATTGACGTCCAGATAGGCGATGGAGTCCGCCAGGGGACGAAGGGCGCGGATGGCGCATCCGTTGCCGTACACCACAGTCAGTGTGCCTGATTTCCTCTCCGCCACCAGCCGTTTGGCAAAGGCGGACAGTCTGGTTTCCGAAAACAGGCTTTCCACCTCAAAATGGCGGCATTTCCCGAACAGCAGAATGGGGTCGATTCCCCGGTCAGTCGGCAGGGAGGGCTCAAGCATTTCATCCAGTTCCTCCGACGCCTTGTAGGCCTCCGCCACAGCCAGAAAATGCGTGTCAGGCCGAATTTCCGCGATGCGGTCGCAGAGCATCCGAAACGGCGCTCCGATGTACCCGTCCAGGAAAAGGACTCCACCGTCAGGGAGTTTTTTGCACAGTTCCTGCGCCACCAGTTCATTGCCGCCCACAACACTGGCCTGGAACCCTTGGGGCAGGTCAAAGCGGTTGACCGCCTCTGGGTCATCATACGGAAATGGCTTGAACATGAAACTCACGGTGCTTTCTCCTGGTTTTCGGAATGGTGTTTCGTAACGATTCATAACCCCAGGCCACTTCAATCCGCGAGGCCTGAAGGCCTCGCGGGCAGGTTGGGGGCTCACGCTTGGCAAATCGTATGCCTGTGGCAAATCAGAGGCTACACACGTCAAAACAGGTGAGGGTTCTGAACAGTTACGATGCTCCAGTCA
>JAFRLP010000251.1 GCA_017431185.1 Victivallales bacterium
CCCCCAACTTCCGCCATTCGGGTTGAAGACAGGCAATTTCCTGTACAGTTTGTCCCGCACCTCCAGAACACCAGGCGGCGGAACTTTAAACTCACCGCTTAAGGTTCTGCCATCCGTCAGTTTGGCAACAACTGACACTTTTCTCTCCCCTGTGACCCCCATCTCCAGGGGGCTTTTCAGGCCAGTCGGAAGGACAGCGAACGCAGACCCCGCAAGAATGCACCACCCAATGACACCTAATGCTCTTTTCATCTTATTTCTCCAGAGATTTGTCAGATTCCCTTGGCTCCAAGCAGGGCAGAGCCGAATGTGTTCCAGATGGAGGCTCCTGCCTGCCCCCTCAGGTAATTCTCCGCAAAGGTCTCCACATGTCCATCCAGCAAGAGAAAATTGGTATTGCGATTATGGCGCTTGCGGGAGATGTATTGCCCACCGTTGTTGACATAGTATAAGCCTTTGCCGTCCGTGTTGGTATCGCCATTGGCCTCATACAAGTTGGTGGCGTTGCTGAAAACAGAATCGCAAATGTACCCGTGCTCCGAAGGAGAGGAGATTCCCCCCATCTTGCTCGCCTTCTGGGTCTGCGATTCATAGTTCGCATGATATTTGTCCCCGCCGATGACATACCGCAGCATTCCGTAGTTGATCTGGCTCATGTAGTTGACTGGCACCGATGTCGCTGGGCATTTCAAAATCCCTTTCTTATGCGCCGTCGGCAAAATGGCGGCGGGCGTGTCGTTGGACGGCACGTCAAGGTCGTGCGGAAGCGCAAGATAATCACGCGCCACGTATGCCCACGTGACCGTATATTCCGCCTTCAATCCGCGATAAGTTCCTGCAGTCGTTCCCTGGAACGGCAGAACAAAATCCTCATGGTCCATCGAATAGGTCGTCACCCCCAACCCAATCTGCTTCAAATTTCCCACGCAGGAGATGAGTCTCGCCTTGTCACGCGCCTTGCCCAATGCCGGCAGCAGCATCGCAGCCAGAATGGCGATGATGGCTATCACGACAAGCAACTCAATTAATGTAAAACTCTTGCATTTCTTCGGGGTGAACATCTGTGCCTCCTTGGCTTTGCGGAACTTCGAATGCCCGTTGCTGATGAATGTCTCGATGTCAACGCCAGATATTATACACGATTTTTCAGGCGGACGCTATAACAAAATCCATTTAAATTAGCACTTTTTTCCTGATTGCCCCTTTCCCCTTCGGGACTTTTGTTGGAAATCAGACGGAGAGCAGTGCATGGCCGCAGATGTTTTCGAGTTGTTTTCGCACGAAGGCGACCGCGCATGGCTTCCCTCCCATGCAAAGATGCCTTCATGCGAAAGGAGCCGGATAGGGCGCGGAACATGGCTCTTCAACGGATTTTCGGGGGAATCTCCGACGGAATGAGCAGCGGGCGCACCAGCCGCGGCTCGAAGGGGAGGGGTTCGGGGAACGGGGACTCCCTCGGCATGTCGGTGAGATGCGGGATTCGTCGTATCGTACACGCTCGCGAACGGCGGTCTCCAGCATAGGCCTCCATGCCATCGTCACTGTTCCGTGACAATGGCGATTTCCTGGTATGTCAACTGCGGGATGCTGAATATCTTATATGGTGCGTCTTCGCCAATAGCCGTCAACTGTTCCCTGCGAACTTGTTGCCCAGCCCTTCGAATAATCGTCAAACGGCGTTTTGCCGTTAAGACGGCGAGTTGAATATTGTTTGCAGTCCCAGTAGTCAGATTGACCAGGAACTGGCAATTGGCCCGATGCCATAGTGCAATTTTATGACAGGTTATGAGATAAGCGGGAAGACGATCGCGACTAAGGAAACGAAAAACGCGGCAAAGCAGTTCGTGACGATCCCGACAGCCCTGCCAATCGAATGGCGCAAAACCACTGACATATACCCTGCCGCCAAGTTCATTGATGAATACTCCGCTGGCCATTCCGGCTTCACATCCACCATAATCCAGGAGCCGTGTCAGATATTCGGCACGGCCATCCGTCTTCGTGATGCGGTAAATCGGTGCAATCCATCGGAAAACAGGATGAAGGTCACGCAATCCTCCAATCCTGGAAACCATCGAATGGGGCAATGCCTGCTCCAGCAGATCACCTGACGTCAGGGATGCTTTGAACCCCGTGTATTTTCCAAGACCACTGTCATTGAGAATGCCCAAAGCCTCCCCATCCATCATCACTCCGCCAGCGAGGAGAGCAAGCAATTGTTCCTTACCTAATCTCCTGGCGATTTTACCAGGAAGAATGTGGCATACACTCTGTTCTGTGCGATAGGCGGGCGGAAAACCGACCTGGTAGATTTCATCCCCCTCAGCCATCTCCTTCTGGTCTGGGAAATCAGGCAATGGTTTACCGATTCCGACAGAAGGGGCGCATCCACCCGATTCCACAATGGCAGTCGCCAAAGCAAAGCATTCATCCAAGACGTTCAAGTAGGGGATGTACTCCTCAAAGCGCCCAGCCGTTCCCATTACGTTATAGGCGACTCCAGTACACCCAGAAGCAAGATATGACAAAGCCTCAAAAGTGGTGAAATCCGGGCTTTTCCGCAGAGGGACATACGGGAAATTCTCCACTTCCGCATAACGTTCCGTCACTCCATTGGGAAGAGCCGAGTTCTGGCGGGCCATGCTATGCGCCTTTGCGACCATGGCAGACACGCTGTCATCGTTATACACACCGCCACCAGGACGCCAGGCCACCGCACCGCCCTGTTTTCCCCGCAGAGCCTCCACATAGGGCGAATAGTCCCGTCCATCTGGTCCGTAGAAGCAGGTCATCCAGCCCAAGGTGATTTTCGGATTGACATCATGAACAATACGCTCAATCTGGCTTAAGAGCGCGCAAATACGCTCCTTGGTGAATAGATGGCGCGCTTCATCAGATACAGGACCCCGAGCAGACAGAAGTCGTTCACAGCGTGGACAACGACAGTCTGAACCATGATGAAGGTCATCATCAACATATATGGAATCAGGGTTCTGTCTTGCAGCGCAGGAATAGACTGACCGAAGGTACTCCATGGTTTTGGGCGAAGTCGGGCAGAGGCGGGCCGGAAAGGCCTGGCCATTCACCCCCACAAAAAAATCATGGTCACCCAATGATGGATCGACGAATTCCCCCAACTGGCCAACGCTGCAAAGAACATCTATGCCCATTTTGACAGACCACCGTCCCCGAAATCGATTCATCAGCGCACCGATAAACTCAAGGCGCCGACAGACATCCTGTGGATTTCGAATGGCGTGTGATATCTGGGTGAAGAAGATGATTTCATCCAGAGCATTGATGTGTTCCAGGCAGTAAACCAAGCACTTGTCATACCACTTTTGCTCGAAGAAAATGTCGCAGGGAATCCGTAGGATGTTCTTAAGCATTTTCGCTTACTGGTTGTTGCATTCAAGGGTTCTTTTCAGGCAAATTGCCGGGAAGTGTGACTAAACAATCCCGGCAGTTGTCCAGCACGACGCCGGAACAGCCAGAATCACCCGGAACATTTGCGAACTTGGAAGAAAAAACGAACCGATTGTCCCGAAAGACGATGTTCTTGGCATCTCTGGCCTGAAGCAAGTGTCCGCTACTGTTCTCAAAAACATTGCCTGAAATGACAATTCCGCTGTGGGTGTACGGGCAATTCGGCGTGAGCGGAATCTGTGAAGCAATCCGAATTGGATAGCCACTGCGGTCGGCATAATTGCAGTCCAGGAAAAAATTATTGCTTATGGACACATCCCTCACCGGCCCGCTTTCAAACCAATAGTTCATGTCAGCCGTGAAATCAATGGCGCAGGATGCCGTGCGAAATATACATCCCTCCACCACCATCTTGCCACTGGAGGAAAGCAGAAAACCACGAGGACGGTTACGACCGACCAAACACCCGCGTATGGTCAATTCAGGGCCGGACAAATGCTCCAAAATGTCGCCTGGCTCACAGTGCGTGGAGGGGCAGGCCAAGGCAAGCAGGAAGTGACCATCCCGCAAATATTTCACAGAAGCAACCGTTGCCTCGGATTTCACTTCGGCGGTAGCGCCGCGGTGAACTGCAAGACGGTCTCCTGGACTAAACCAGTGGATGCCCCTGACCTCCGCCGCCCCTGGACAAATGCATTGAAGCCGCAAGCCATGTACGCTTTCTATTCTGGTGTAGTTGCCGTGGACATTAACAGCGTCATCAAGCATATTCTCAAAGATGCAATCTTCAATCAGGACTTTTCCGGTGCAATGGAAACAATGGATGCTGTCTGCATTGCAAGTAACCATTCCACGAGAATGACAGTCCCTAAACATGTCAAACCGCCGTACTATGAGATTATGACAGAAAAGGGCGCGCAATCCCATCGCAGCGCAATGGTGAAGTCGGATGTTTTCGAGCCGAAGACCACTGCAATGGCTGGCGAGAAAGGCGTTCTTGTCCCTTGGTTCATGGGAGAAAACCAGCGTCTGTCCAGCCTGCCAGGACACAGGAATATTCCCCGTCCATTCCCAGTCCCCATCTGGCAGGGTAGAATGATGCAAGATGGTAATCGGCCAGGGATGCGTGTCCTCTTCCAACGGGTTGCCAAAACTGGCCAGCAGTGGTCTGGCCAGATAGGCGGGCGCGCTGGTGGTGGAATCGAAAGGCTGCATCAAAAGGACGCGATTTTCCAGGGCCTGGGTCCAGCAAGGCGCCAAGGCACAAAAGGCTCCATTCACATCGCCGCAGGAAAACTCCGGGTCTGGATGCAGGCGAATATGTGCGGCTGTCACTTCCACAACACTGGCCTGGGAGTAAAACGTTCGATCGTAGTCGATGGAGAAATTGGTCAAAGTGACATTTCGGCAATTACGTATCAGGAAAGGCGCAATCCTTCCGTGGAAAACCAGTTTCGCCCCCTGCAAATCGATGGTGACATTTTCCAGATTGTCCAGAACAAGGGCCACTTGGAGATGACTATGCAAGCCGAGTTCCGACACACCATTCGGACAACTCGTGTCCTCCAGCCTGATATGGTATTCAGCGGCTGAACCAAGATAAAGAGCATTGTTCTGGAAATGCTGTCCTGGATGAAAGATGAGTTTTTTCATTTCCTAACCATCCAACTCATACGCTAACATCACCTTTCAGGGAAAATTTGCAATGCCGCATCTGCCAGCAAGGAGAGTCCAAATATGCCTGGATGGTTGTAGTTGTTAACCATCACCGTCAAATGCGGAATGCCCTGACGCGGCAATGCAACAAACCGTTCCCCAGCCTCCGCCAACGGCAAATGATTCTCTATTGCAAAGCGACGCAGAAAAGCGGTGATGCGACGCTCGTCACTCTTTACTTGCTTCTGCATTTCGGGGGGCATCATCACAAAAGCATTTTTGGCGGTATAAGGCGGAGTCAGGATAAGCCACTCCGCCCCGATTGCTCGAAAATCCACCAGAAAACGTCGATAGTTGGTGTCCAGTTGGGCATCAGTCAAACTCCGGTCATTGAGAAATTCAGAAATGACAAGGTCTGGGCGCACATCAATCACCTGTTCCACATAATTGTGTGCAGCACCTGCCCTTTCCTGTAGAAAATCATTGCTGTTGTGGTTTCCCCAGGCGGAGGTCACCAGTTCCAACCGTGCTGCAGGAAAACGCTCGTGGAGTTTTGACACCAGTTGCGACTGCCAGCAGTTCTCCTGGGGCAAAGGGACATATTCACCCTCTGTGATACTATCTCCCCAGGCCAGAATTTTCAAAATGTCGCCATTACGCAGTTTCCTCATGGTGTTGGGCAACAACTGTTCTGCAACGGGAAGCGTTCTAACGTGATAGCCAACTTCGAGAATTGGAAACAGATTGCCATTCGTCAGTTTTTCTTGGCGAAACACCTGGTAGATGTTGCCCAAACGAACAACAACTCAATTAATGTAAAACTCTTGCATTTCTTCGGGGTGAACATCTGTGCCTCCATGACCACACGGAAATCCGAGGGACGCTTTTCTGATGAATTACTGGATTACTGTTTCAACTTCAACAGCAAATATTATACACGATTTTTCAGGGGAATGCTATAACAAAATACATTTAGGTTAGTACTTTTTTCCTGATTTGCCCCTGTTCCTTTCGGGACTTTTCCTGAAAATCAGACGGGGAGCAGTGCATGACCGCCCGAAAATACCTGGCGAAATAACTGGAGTCGGTAAAGCCAGAGTGGAGCGCGGCCTCGGTGACGTTATGCTTTCCGTCCTGAAGCAGACGGCAGGCATGCTCCAGGCGGAGGGAATTGATGTACTTCACCAGCGAGGTGCCAGTCTGCTCCTTGAAGAAGACGCTGATGTACTTTTCGGGCAGATGGACGCTCTCGCCAATGCGCTTCAGGGAGATGCGCTCGCAGTAATGTCGGGCGATGAAATCCAGGAGGGCATGCAGATTGCGGTAAACGGGCGAACTGCGGTTCTCCCCGCACTCCAGTCCCCCCGTGGACTCCGCCGCATGGCAAAGCGCGGCCAGCAGCAGGAGAAGCCGGGCGTGGACAACCAGAGAATGCCCCGGGCCTTTGGATGCATATGCGGCGGCCAGTTGCGTAAAATGCATTTTGATGTCCTCGCGCTGTGTCGGATTCAGGCGAAGCAGGCAGAGTCCTCCACGCTCATCCAGTTTCTCAAAGGTGTTCGCATAGGCGGGGAACTGCCGCAGCTGCTCCAGTTCCGTCACGCTGAAGCGGGCGGGCTCAATCAGCAGATTGTAGAACTTCAATTCGCTGGAGGTGTAGAAGGAGTGCACGGCATTGCGCGAGATGACATAGACATCCCCCGCCATGATGGGATACTTCTTCTCATTGACGCAATTCACCCCCAGCCCGCCGTCCATGAACACGATCTCAGTGCAGTCATGCCGATGCGGCAGACGCACCGAATTGCGCCTCCAAATCTGGTACTGAAGGTACATCCCCACATTTCGAACATCCAGTCTGTCCAGGCAAAACGTCTCCATATCCGCCTCTTACCAACTGCCTTGCGAGCCTCTGTCGAGAAGTGCCCCGACTGAATCGCTGCTGATGCGATAGCTTCAAAAAAAATACCCCGTCCCAATCTTTTTTTCAAGTCACTCCGCAGCCTTTTTTCATAAAATCCCTCTGGCTCGGCCATTGTCAGCGCCAAAGGGATTGCACTCTATTCACCCAATGCTTTCAGCAGGAGAGTGCGGCGTATGCGCCAGACGCTCTGCTCCAGTTCCGCCGTGGAGTCCAGAAGCAGGGGATTCGCCAGGCTCTCCTGGAGTTTCCGCAAGACGGCGGTGGCCTTGCCGGACTCCTTGAGCATGGTCAGCATGCAGTAGTCCTCCCACGCCTCGCGGGTCTGCTCCGAAATGACGGTGAAGACAGGGCCACTGACACCGGGATAGATGGACTGGTAGTCCATGGAGCCGCTGTCGAAATCATTCCATGGGTCTTCACGCGGCTGGAACATGGAGTAGAATCCCCAGGCGTTGTGCTCTGCGAAAAAGGCCTTCCATGCCTGGATGCGGCCAGGGCAGGGATGGATGTAGGTGCCGTTGAAGCGCCTAGGGGCGGCCCAGAGTTCCCGCAGGGAAGCCGTTTCCAGTTGCCCCCAGCCAAACCAGAGCTGGGCAATCGGGTATGAGATGTCCACGAAACGGTTGTACCAGGGCCGGTAGGCCTCCAGAATCTCCTGCGCCGGCGAGAAGCCGCCCGCAGCCCAGCAGCAGGGATTGCAGTAGAGCTGAATCCTCGAATCGAAGTTCTTGATGAGTTCGGCGATTTTCCCATAGCCCCAGGCAGTCTCATTGACGCCTGGTTCGTCCATCAGGCTGATGAACCAGCAGGGATAATCGAATCCGGCGGCCAATAGCCTGTCCCGCACATTCCCCATCTGCTTCAGGATGTCCTGCTCCATTTCCGGTGTGAGAGTCTCGGGCGTGACCTGCCGTTTCAAAAGCATGGAGTGGTATTTTCCGAGCGGACGGAAATAATAGAGCAGATTCGGGACTTTGGCGCGGATTTCCGCCAGGCCGCGCGTACTCTCCAGCGGATTGACGGGCAGGACATTGATGCCGCAGTCATGGTAATACTGCGCCTCATTCGCGGCGTAGCCAGACTGCACCACGGGGGCGGCACGTAGAATCGTCGGCATGGCGTGCCCGTTGTTCCAGATTTCCGTCGGACGTGCCAAGGTGAGGTCGAGAATCCTCACCGCCACGGACATGACGGTTTCGCCCAGGTGGAGGGAGCCGGTGCAGACGCCAGCCTGCGCATTTTCAGAGCGCACACGCAGCACCACGCAGGCCGCCTCGCCTGGCTGAAGTCTCAAAACGGGGAATGACTCTATCGACGGTGCATTGCGGATGTACTTGCGCAAGGAAACGGGGCCGGGAAGGTTGCCCTCCATGAAAATGGGGCGCAGGCACGGGCCATTGCGCAACTCCACGACACCCGCGCAGCCCAGGCTGGCGGTCAGCCCCGGTGCGGATTTGCCGTCGGCGGTTTGAAAGCCCTCAAAGGAGACCCGCAACTCCTGCACACTGTCCAGCGGATTGACCGCAAACCAGCAGAGGTTCTCCACCTCGGTCTTGGTCATCACCTCCGTGCGGGGTTCGTTCAGGTTCTCCAGCGGCAGCAGCGGCTGGCTCTGCGCCCCGCTCTCGAATGCCGTGGAGACCACCGCCAGTTTCTTCCCGCGAACCGCCTCGCTGGCCCGCCATTTGTCGAATTGTCCCTGCGTGAAGGAGGTGCTGTCAATCCCCTGCCACGAGCATCCGACATTCTGCTGCGTAGCCTCCTCCGCCTTCAGCAGGGCGAACTGGGCGGGGGCATGGAGATTTCGGATGGAAGGGAAGGTGTATTTGACCCCTGGCCGCCCCTGGAACGTTGCCAAGAGGGAAAACGACCAGAAATAATGCTCGAAGCGCCCATCCTCCACCATGGCGGTGAGGGGAATCTGCACCAGGGAGAACCGACTGTCCCCGTCAGTGACGTTTTCCGCCTGCGCGACAAAGGCGATTCCGCCCTTTGTCGGGTCAATCACCCGGGACGCATCCGTCCTGACCTTTCCATTGGTCGAGAGGGTGAACTGATAGTATTGACCAGCTGCCAAATCGTTGCGGTTGACCAGAATCGCCAGCGACTGGAAGCGCCGTCCGCCGTGGTCATGCGGAAAGACGAGCGAAAGCCCTTCGGGATTCATGGCCAGGTAGGCGCACATTTCCGCCTCCGGCTCCACTTTGCGGAACTGGTACAGGGACAGTTTGGCATAACCTGAAAGTTTCGCCGTCGAAAATGACGCGGAGGTCATCCTCGCAGCCAGAACCGGCAGGCTCCTTATCCTTTCGCCGCAATTGTTCATCTCCGGCAGAATCCCGCTGGACCCGGACGGGGCGACGTCACGGCAATCCCCCCAGGCCAGCAGTTCCGTGACCTTGAGCCTGCTCTCCCCCGTGTTGCCTATCCCCAGAAAACGCACCTGCTTCAATTCAATCTTCAGGCAGTGGTAGGTCTCGTTCCGCGGACGCGGAAACGCCCGGACCATTGTCCAATCCTGGCCGTCGGGACTGGTGAAGACAGTCGCCTCGCCCGCCGCCGACGCCGCCTCCGTGGCCAGGTGAATCTCCCGCACCTCGGCGCCGGCGGGAAATTCCACGACGATGGCAGGCGCCTTCATCCGGGGCGCCAGCGATGGCCCCCTGTTGAACTGGCTGTCGCGCAAGACCTCCTTGTTCTGCAAGGGGCCGGCGGCCACAATCCTCATGCCGGAGCGTTTCTGGAAATCCCCGAACATGCCAAGGTTGTCACTGATGAGCCAACCCGGCAACTGGCCGGAAGGCACGCTCGCCCCATTCGGGAACTGCCATTCAGCCGCACCAAACGCCTGGAGCGCCGCCAGGGCCAACAACAACGCGGTTTTCCTCATTCTGCAAATCCTCCTGCCTTCATCTCACTGAAATCACCAGCAAACGAAGTCATCTTGCGTTTTGATGCCATAATTGAAGCCGGCTCCCGAACGGTAGCCTTTGCTGTATGCGACATGCCCGTCCGCAAAGACCAGGTTGTTTCCGGACTTGTGGGGCAAAGGCCTGTCAGGGGAGGTCAGGCGCACGTTGTCGTATCTGTTGCGGTCAGCGGCCATCGGCTGCAGCGAGGGGCTCCGCAAGGTCACGCTGTACCCGTTGTTCGTCACCACCGTCCCGCACATCTCCAGACGCGGCAGTTGCCGTACATAGGCGCTGTTGGGGATATAAGACATGGTGTACAGCATCCAGCCATGCCATGCGCTGGAATAGGAGTCCGGACGGTCCCCCACCCCGAAGAAGATGTCGTAGCTGGAATAGATGTAGCCACCCCAGTTGTATCCGGGATAATTGGTGGAGGCAGAAGTCGTGGCCACCACGTCGGCCGGGCACACGGCGGACTGGTAAAGACGCTTGCCGTTGGTGCTGATTGTCCTGTACGGGAAATAGGTCATCAGGCTGGAACTCCATTTCCAGGAGCTGCCCCAGCCAGAGCCTTTCGGCCCCCAGCCATCCGACTCGTCCGCATAGAGGAGAAAGGTAAGTCCGACCTGCTTCAGCGTGTTCTGGCAGGAGGCAAGCCGTGCCTTGTCGCGCGCCTTGCTCAAGGCAGGCAGCAGCATCGCCGCCAGCACGCTGATGATGGCGATGACGACCAGCAACTCGATGAGCGTGAAGAAAGTGCGCCTGCGCCTTTTGCTGGCGCAACCATATTCCCCGGACATTCCTTTTCCTCTGTTCATGGCGTCTCCCTTGTTGTTGGTGTTCATGGCGTCTCCCTTGTTGTTGGCGGCGGCGCATCCGCCGCCGCGTTCTGTCACACAGTAGGATTGCTCACCCCTCCTGGAGCAGCCATTTTTGGAGGGTCTCCTTCAGACCGTCGCTGTCCAGGAGTTTGGCGGATTCCTCATCTGACAACAAGGCCTTGACGGTGCGGTCCGCTGTGCTGCCAGGATAGGCCCCGCCGATTTCCAGCGCCTCCCGATACGCATCGGAGATTTTCGGCAGTTCATTGAGGAGGCGACGTGCGTGCTTGATGACCAGCATCCTGTCCTCGTCAGTGGAAAGCATGGAGTAGAGCTTCATGCCGTCCAGCACGCTCTGGTACAGGGGCAGTCCACCCAGTTGGCTGCTCCAGGGATAGAGAATCCCCATGACGGTGGTGAAGCGTCCCGTCAGTTTGGTGTCGTGACCAGTGGGGAACAGCACGGTGTTGGTGTCGAAGTGCGGGGGCAGCCAATCATCGTCGCGATAGCGTTCGCGAACCGCTGGGTCGCGGAAATCGGGGACCTCCTGGGGCGCGCCATTCGCCTTTTCGCTGCGGACAGCCATGATGCCAGTCAACGTGACGTCACAGGCGGGGAAGATAGTCCAGGGTCCCTTCTCGCCCGTCAGGATTTCCCGCGCGAAATAGTAGAGTTCCCAGAAGTCGCCGCCGCCGTGGCCGACGTTTTCGGCATACTCGCCCAACTCCGGCCATTCGAGTTTGACGTGAAGAGGCATGCCGTGGCCACTTCCGCCAGTGCGAATCAGGCACGCCTCGGGATTCGAGAAATCATACGCGGCGCGTGTGCCCCAGATGCGGCGGGAATGGGTGTCACCGCTCTGTCCGCCCATGAGATTGCGGAAAATCCCGCCATTGCTCATCTGGACAAGAGAGGAACTGCTGCCAAGTTTGCCTCCGGGACTCTGGACAAAGCCAGGATGCTGGACAACCTGCGGGAAAGCCGTGACCCGCGTGGGACGCAGACCCGTGATCTGCATCACTGGCCCCAGGGAGTGGGTGCAGTAGAACTGGCTGTTGAGCCAGCTGCGCCAGTTGTGCAGTGTCCCGCCTGGCTGGACAGGCGAGCCGTCAATGTACAGGTAACTCAAGGCACGGCAGTCGTGGTTGTAGTCGTATTCCCCGTAGGAAAACTCGCCGAAGAACCCCTCCTGCCACAGTTTGCGGGCCATCATGTTGGGCTTCATGAACGGATAGTTCTCCAGCAGATGGTAGGTTTTCCCGCTCCTCTCCACGGCCTCCACCAGACGGACACCCTCCGCAGGGGTCATGAACGAGGTCACCTCGCACATCACGTGCTTTCCTGCGTTCAGCGCCTTGATGGAATGCTCGGCGTGCGCCCCGAAGAAGGTGGCGACCAGCACGGCGTCCAAGTCCATTGCCAGGAACTCATCCTCATTGGCCGTCAGTTTGGCTTCGGGGCAGACTTCTGCGAAACCCTCGCGGATATGGTCGTTGAAGTCACAGCCGGCCACCACGTCGATGTTCAGTGCTGAACACGCCTTCACAAAGTTTCTGCCGCGTCCCAGGCCCCAGATGCCCAGTTTGATGCGCTTGTCCGTATCAAAAATCCTCTTGTCCATGTTGCACGCTCCTTGTCTGAAAAAACACGTTTCCAACGCAAAAACGGGGTGGCAGACCTACGGGCCATGCCTCCGAATGCCTTTACCATAAACATTTTTTTACATAATGCAAACGGTAATCCTCAGAAATCATTTACGTATCACAGTCTATTTTTTACATAAAAACGAGTAATCCATTCTGGACAAAGAAAAAAAGCCCTCGAAGACACGAGGATTGAAACCACATTTGCCCATCCTCTCTTTATCAGGCGATTGCCGGAAAAAACAAGGTGGCGGGATGACAAATCGATAATCTATGCTACATTTACTTCAAAGGCGTGTGCCTGATGCTGACAGCATCGGTGCGTCCAAGCGTCTCCAGAGCAAAAACCAAGGAAAGCAAGATGAAAGTCATTATCCAGCAGGATTACGACAAAATGTGCGAATGGGCGGCCAATCACATCATGGCGGCCATCAACGGTCACAAGGGTGATCGTCCCTTCGTGCTGGGCCTTCCCACCGGCTCCTCGCCGCTGGGGGTTTACAAGCGGCTCATCGCCGCCAACAAAGCCGGCAAGGTCACCTTCAAGAATGTGATCACCTTCAACATGGACGAATATGTCGGGCTGCCCCGCGAGCATCACGAGAGCTACTGGTTCTTCATGCACGACAACTTCTTCAACCACATTGACATCCCGTCCGCCAACGTGAACATCCTCAACGGCATGGCTGCGGACCTGGAGGCGGAATGCGCCGAATACGAACGGAAGATCGCGGCCTGCGGCGGCATTGACCTGTTCCTCGGCGGGTCGGGCGTGGACGGGCACATCGCCTTCAACGAGCCCTTCACCTCCCTCTGCTCCCGCACTGGTGTGCGTGACCTCACGGAAGACACGCGCATCGTGAACTCGCGCTTTTTCGGCAACGACCCGTCCCAGGTGCCCGCCAAGGCGCTCTCCGTCGGAGTCGGCACCGTGACCGACTCCCGCGAAGTCCTGCTGCTCATCAGCGGCCACAACAAGGCCCGCGCCCTCAAGGAATGCGTGGAGGGCGGAGTCAACCAGATGTGGACTATCTCCGCGCTGAACATGCACAACAACGCCTACATCGCCTGCGACGAACTGGCCTGCGGCGAACTGCGCGTTGACACCTACAAATACTTCCTCGACATCTACAAGAGCGAAAGACTGTAACGGCGGCGTCCCCGC
>JAFRLP010000026.1 GCA_017431185.1 Victivallales bacterium
GAAGCGGTAAAGTCGGTGGACAAAAACCATCTCGTGCGCATCAATCTTTGCGCTCGCCATTCGTTCAGGAACTATCTGAAATTCACGGACATCGCATCGTTCGACTTCTATCCGTTCCCCCACTCCGACCTGACCTATTGGCAGGTCTATAACCACGAGATGATGAAATGGAAGCCGGATGCCCCGCTGACACCCTATCTGCAGAATTTCCAGTTCGGAACCACGGAGTTTCCCACGCACGACAACATGTACGGCAGTTTCATCACCAGTTTCATCAATGGGACAAGAAGCCTGCTGTATTTCACGTACTACAGCAGGGGACTTCAGTCATTGACCACGCACCCCTATGCCCAGGCCACGGTTCGGCTCATCAGCAACCATGCGTCAAGACTGGCCCCGTTCCTCTTTGAGGCACAGGAGCGCCTTCTCAATCTTCCAGCGGGCAGTGACATTCTTTACCAGTATTACCAAAATGGACAGGAAGGCTGCCTTCTGGCGGTGAACCTCTCCTCCAAAAAACAGGAGGGCCTGGAATTGTATCTTCCAGGTCAAGGGGAAATCACCGACTTCTTCGACAGCTCATGGAAATACGAACGGAAAAGCAGACTCACTCTCCAGCCCTGCGGTTCCATTGTCCTGAAAGTGAAATAGACTATGCAGACGGAAATCACCTTGGATTACTCCCGTGCCATCGGTACAATCCGTCCTCTGAACGGCGGAAACCTCGGCCCCTGCCTGAAACCAGAAAACCCTGAACAGAGGCGAGACTACCGCCGCCTGGAGATTCCGTTGACACGGCTTCACGATGCGCCGCTCACCAATTCGGGAATGCGTCTTGTCGATGTGCATCAAATCTTCGGCAACTGGAATGCCGATTCCGAAAACCCCGACAGCTATTATTTCGACCAGACCGATGAATATATCCGGCGCATGGTCGAGGACGGTTCCCCCCTCATGTACCGCCTCGGAACCTCCATCGAGCATTGTCTGCCCCATTACTACACCTTTCCTCCGAAGGACTTCAGGAAATGGACGCAGATTTGCCTGCATATCATCCGCCATTACAATGAGGGCTGGGCAAATGGCATGCATGCGGGAATCCGTTACTGGGAGATCTGGAACGAGCCAGACGACTGCCGCTGCTTTGCCCCCAAACCCTCCCACATGTGGAATGGAACGGCTGAGGAGTTCTTTGAGCTGTACCGCATTGCCGCAACCGCCATCAAAGCGGAATATCCTGAACTGAAAGTGGGTGGCGCAGGGTTCTGGAAAATCACTCCGACCCACGGCGCAGGCGACAATCAGTTCATCGACAAATTTCTCGCGGGATGCCGCGAACACCATGTGCCCCTGGATTTCTTTTCGTGGCACAGCTACGGCAGTCCATCCAACCCGTTTGGCATGATAGAGGAACCATTCACGGCCAGGCAACTGCTGGACTCGTACGGCTTTACCAGAACGGAACTGCATCTGAACGAGTGGCACTATGTCGAGAAATGGGACTCCCGTTTCATGTATGAAGGCGGGCTTTCCACGATTCAATGCGCCGTTCATGCGGCGGCTGCCATCACGGCGTGGCAGGACACCCCGCTGGACATGGCGAATTTCTACACCATTGGCAGAGGCGGCGCCTTCAGCGCATGGCACCCCTGGGGCGAGAAGAACCGCATCTATTACGCCTTCCTTGCCATCGCGGCCATGAACCATCATGCAGAACGTCTTGCTGTGTCAGGAACCACCGACAAGCTGTTTGTGCTTGCGGGAAAAGACTCTTCGGGAAAAGCCGCGATTCTCATTGCCAGTTTCCATGCGGAGACAGACGAACTCATCCTCAATACCGACGGACGCCATTTCCGCGTAAAGGTTCTGGACGAGTCCAGGAATCTCGAGGAGACTGCCTGTACCGCTGCAAACAACCGGCTGCACATTCCAACTGTCTCTGGGCAGGCCGCACTTTGGCTCGTTGAAGAAATCTGACAAAAGGAGTTTTCACCATGACAAAATACCCGCACGGAGACCTTCGCTGGTTCAAAGAAGCCCGTTTCGGCATGTTCATTCACTGGGGACTGTACTCACTTCCCGCACGGCATGAATGGATCCGCCACCACGAGGAAATCACGGACGAAAGGTACCAGATCTATTTCGACCTCTTCAATCCAGACCTCTTCGAACCGAAAAAATGGGCGCAATCAGCAAAGGCCGCCGGCATGAAATACTTTGTCATCACGACCAAGCATCACGAGGGCTTCTGTCTGTTCGACAGCAAATACACGGACTATAAGGTCACCAACACACCCGTGGGACGCGACCTGCTCAAGGAGGTCATTGACGCCTTCCGTGCCGAGGGACTCCGTGTCGGACTTTACTACTCCTTGATTGACTGGCATCATCCCGATTTCGTCATTGACAGAAGAAACGGCCCCTACCGCAATCTTCCCGAAGAGGAGTTCAGGAAACACAATGAAGGCAGGGACATGCGCCGCTACGCCCAGTACATGCGCAACCAGGTGACCGAACTCCTTACCAATTACGGAAAAATCGACATCATCTGGTTCGACTTCTCCTATCCGCACAAAGAGCACCCCGAGGACATTACGCTCGGCAAAGGACGTACGCACTGGGAGTCGGAAGAGCTGGTGAAGACCGTCCGCGCACTCCAACCTCAGATTATCATTGACAATCGCCTGGACTTGCCTGGCTCCGCCGACATCGTCACCCCCGAACAATACACGCCTGGCAAAGCCATGCAGGACGAAGAGGGTAACCCAGTGGCCTGGGAGGGATGCCAGACCTTCTCTGGCTCCTGGGGGTACCATCGGGATGAATCAACCTGGAAAAGCGAAGAGCAGTGCATCAAACTGCTGGTCGACCATGTCTCCCGCGACGGCAATCTCCTGATGAACGTCGGCCCGACCGCCCGCGGTTTTCTGGATGACCGTGCCGAACAAGGCCTTGCCTATTTTGCCAGATGGATGGAATACAACAGCCGTTCCATCTACGGCTGCGGGGCGGCGCCAGGACTGAAAGCGCCAGACGGCTGCCGCTACACCTGGAACCCCAGGACCAATCGTCTCTATCTGCACATCTATTCCTGGCCGTTCCGTTTTCTCGAACTGCCTGGACTGGGCGGAAAGGTGAAATACGCCCAGCTGCTTCACGACATGAGCGAAATCCTCTGGGACGAAGCCTCGGCTGCCGCCACGCTCAAGGCGGACACCGCTGTCGGCAATATCTCCCTGAAACTTCCCGTGCAGAAGCCCGACGATGCGGTTCCCGTCGTGGAACTCCTGCTGAAAGAACCGCTGGCGTGAGCAGTCGGACAAACGCGACGCCTCAACCGTCTCTCAGAAAAACCTCTCCAGGCATTTCCTGGTCAGTTGACTGGCAAAGCCTGAAATCACCTCTTTGGAGAGATGGCCCCGAAGGGCGGAAAGCATCATGTTGCCCTCCGTCTGGCAGAGTTCGTCATGTTCGGGGAAGTATTCGCGCATCAGGAACTGGACATAGCGGACGAGTCGGAAACTGCCCCAGAGGCGCGGCGACAAGTCCTGCCCCGCGCGATAGGAGACGCCGACGGCATTTCATTCCAGGAAAAGCGCCCCTGTCTTGCGCAGATTCCTGAAATCCATCTGGAAATAACGCGCCTTGATGCTGACCTCGAAAGCTTCGCCGCTTTTGAAGACACGTTTCGGAACATCGAAAAAATCACTGAACATGTAAGCTCCTTGTATCCTCAACACTCCTTATCCCCTCCTGCACCACGCAGAAAAGCGAAGAAAATCACAGTCCGCCGGCCACTTCAATGACGCTTCCAGTGATGTAGGCGGCCTCCTCGGAGGCCAGGAAGAGCACGGCGGCGGCCACCTCCTCGGCGGTGCCGAAGCGGCGCAGCGGCACAGTGGCCTGGTAGGCCGCCGCCTGCTCCGGCGGCAAGGCGGCGATGAAATCCGTGGCGATGAATCCTGGGGCTACGCAATTCACCGTGATTTTACGGCGGGCCACCTCCTTGGAGAGTGATTTGACCATCGCGACCTGGCCGGCCTTGGCGGCGGCGTAGTTGGCCTGCCCCTCGATGCCCATGCGCCCAGACAGGGAGGTGATGCCGATGATTCGTCCATAACGGCGGGGCAGCATGCGCTGAACGCCCAGTTTGAACATGTTGAAGCAGCCGCCCAAGTCCACGTCCAGCACCTTGTCCCACTTTTCGCGGGGCATCATGGCGAGCACGCCGTCCTGCCGGATTCCAGCCGAATTGACTAGGATGTCCAGGGCGGGATGGGTCTTGTCAAACTCCTGGAAAAAGGACTCGACTGCGGCATAGTCCGCGACATCGCAGGGGACGACCGTCAAGGCGCCGGCCAAATCCCCCAGGGAGTCCCGGAACGCCTGCGCCGCCGCTCCGTTGGAGGCGTACAACGCGATGACGGTCGCACCGCCTTGAAGCAATCCCCTGGTCACAGCCGCGCCTATGCCACGGGTACCCCCCGTGACCACGGCCACTCGATTCTGAAAACTGTACTGTATCATGGTGTGTATTGATTTAATCTCGACGGGTCGCGTCAATGTCAATGATTTCAGAGGAGTCTGATTGCGTGTTCCTGGAAGAATTCCCCGACGATTCCGCCTCGTCATCCTGCGCAGGCGGAAAATGCGTCTTGCCCAAGGCAGGTCTCCAATGCTGCCGCAGCAACGCGGCAACCATCAGCCGTACAGGCGGCAACAGCAACAGCAGACCAACCACATCCGTGAAGAAGCCAGGAATGAGCAGGGCGATTCCCGCAACCAGAATCAGCAGGCCGTCATAGATTTCACGGGACGGGTCGCGTCCCCGCGCCAGGCATTGCTGGACACGCTGCCAGGCAGCCAGCCCTTCGCGCTTCGCCAGCCAGGCTCCAATCATGCCAGTGCCGATGATGACCAGCAGGGTTGTCGGCAGGCCGAGCTGCGCCCCCAGCGTGGCAAAGCAGTAGAGTTCAATGCAGGGAATCCCCACAAAAAGAAAAAGCAGTATGGCACCTAGATTCATGGCAGACTCTTTTTTCGGAAACAGCGTATGGTACCAGGAAAATCCGACTCCAGGCGGGTTGTCACATCGTCAGGTGTCACAGCGGTGCAGAAGCCGAACAGCGTCGGCCCGGAGCCAGAGACGCGGACCTCACGTACCCCGTAGGATTCCATCCGCTCCGCAATCATCCCCAGCAGCGGAAACTTCACCATCGCACAGGGGCCGAGGTCATTATGAGTCAACGAAGCGGCCTTCTCCCAGGCGCCTTCCCGCACGGCAGCCAGAAGGTCATCCAGGGGAGGCGCGGGAGACTGCGGCACATCCCGCCAATGGGCGTATGACCAGGCAGCGGGGATGGGGAAACCAGGATTGACAAGCAGCAAGTCCGGCTCGCCGGAGAAGCCTATCGGCTCCAGACATTCTCCCACGCCACGCGCCAAGGCGGGCACAGGATTCAGGAAGAACGGCACGTCCGCCCCCAGTTTGACGGCCAGTTCCGCCAAATACTCCGTCGCCATCGTCGGGGCAAGCAAATCGCGGAGCTGCAGAAGCACGGCGGCGGCGTCGGAACTGCCTCCCCCCAGGCCAGCGGCGACAGGAATGCGTTTCGCCAGGCAAATCCTCACGCCCGCCGCCAGCCCCGTGTCCTCAAGGAAGACAGTCACCGCCTTCCAGCAGAGATTTCGGGAGTCGCAGGGGACGCCCGGAGAGTCGCACTCCAGATGAATGCCTTCCGTTTCCAGGGCAACCGTCACCTCATCGTACAGCCAGTGCAGCGGCCAGAAGAGGGTCTCCAGTTCATGGTAGCCATCAGCCCTCTTGCCAGTGATTCGCAGATAAAGATTGATTTTCGCGCAAGTTCGCATGGAACAAATCCCTTTCAGCGACGACAGAGGCCCCAAAGACCATAGAAATCCTGAAGAGCTTCAGATTTCCTGGTGTCTCTGGTTTCCCATGTGCATCTTGTCTGTGTAATATAATCCAGTATCCTCAAAGATGCAAAAAGGGAAGTTCATTGGCCGCCCTGGTGTTCGCGGTATTGCGTCGGCGTGCAATGGTATGCCTGACGAAACAGCCGATAGAAACAGGTCTCGTTGGAAAAATTGCAGTTGGCGGCGATTTCCACCACGGACATGGTGGTCTGCCTGAGCAGCAGTTCCGCCTGTTTCAGCATTTCGTTGCGCCTGAATCGAACAGGCGTCTCCGAAAAGACACGTTTCCAGGCATAATAGAAGGAACGACGGCTGAAATGGTATTTTCGGATCAGCAAATCAAGGTTCTCCCCACGCTTCAGGCGAGTGGCTATCTCATGGATGCGGAGGTCGTCACGGGTATTCTGCGGAGCGTAGTTCTGCACCGCCACCAGGCATAGGTTGAGCAACTGAATCGCCAGCAAATCCAGGCTGTCCGCCATGCCGGGTTCGTGCAGCCTGTCCAGCCAGTCGTGAAGTTTCGCGCACAGTGCATTGATTTCGGGGGTGAAGGTGAATTGCCCGCCGACAATTGTTCTGTCCTTGAGAAGCCTGGTCAACTGCACCGCATCCTCCGCCCGATAGGAGAAAAAGATTTCATCTTGCAAGGAGCCTGCCACGGTCATATTGCGACCTGGTTTAAGCACCGATAGCGTCGCGCCGGAAAACCCCTCCTCGGAATATTGCCGCCGATTGTAGCTGATGCAGACGTAGGCCTCCGTCAGCACCTTCACGGGACTGCGGTGGCAGACCATCCAGCCAATCGCCAGCAACGGCAGGGGAAAATCCAGATTGCGCGGAATCTTCCGCAGGTCGTAAATGTGGCTTTTCATTGTCGTTCCTGCCTTTTTGCACAAACTGTAAGGCATTCTGCAAAAAATCACCCTTGTCAAAAAGGAAAAATTGCATATAATATACACCGTCTGCACAAAACGGAAAAATCCTCGGCGACAAAAGAGTCCATCTTTCCCCCAAAAGACCAATGAGCAACAATCAACTGACTGTGGATTTCGGCGCACCGGACGGCAAGGTCAATCCCCGCCTGTATGGCTCGGGCCTACACCCTTTCGTCTCCAATCGGCGCATCCGTGACACCTTCGACCAGTTCAAGGAACTGGGCTTCCCCGAAGTCCGCAACCATGACTGGGCTCTCAACAACCCAGGACAACGCATGGTCGATGTGCATTTTGTCTTTCCGCTGATGCATCTGGACGCCGATGACCCGCGCAACTACTGCTTCGGCCCCACAGACGAAACGTTCCGCCTTTGCTACGAGGCGGGTTCCAGGATCTATTACCGCCTGGGCACCAGCATTGAACACACCTTGGACGTGCATTTCAACGCCGTCCCTCCTGAAGACCCCGTGAAATACGCCCAGGTCTGCGAGCATATCATCCGACACTACACCGAAGGATGGGCCAACGGCTTCCACTACGACGTGCCCTGCTGGGAAATCTGGAACGAGCCAGAGGGAAAGACATCGATGTGGACAGGCACCCGCGAACAGTTCGCGATCTTCTTCGCGGAGGTGCTGGCCTACCTGAAGCCACGCTTCCCCAAACTGAAAATCGGCGGTCCCGCCAACTGCTATTTCAACAAGGAGTGGGTGCTGCCGCTCATCGAGGAATGCGCGAAGCGGAACGTCCGCCCCGACTTCTACTCCTTCCACAGTTATGACAACAACCTGGACAACCTGCGGGAGCACCTCTCCTCGGCGCGTCCCTGGCTGAAGGAGCATGGCTGGGGTGACGTGGAACTGCACCTGAACGAATGGCATTTCATCCGCGCCTGGGCGGGGGTCCATTCCAATGTGACGGAGGCCTCCTGGCAGCGCAACACCTACGCCGCCGACGGCCTGATGGGAAGCAACTCCGCCGCGTACAACATCGCCTCCTACTCCATTTTCCATGATGTCGGCCTTGACGCCGCCTACTACTATGGCTGCGGCAATGGCAGTTGGGGAATAACCTATCCCAGCACCGTCTTCAACAAGAACTACTACTCCCTGCTGGTTGCAAGAGACCTCTTCAAAGGCTACTCCCAGATGGTCAAGGTGACCCGCAACAGCAACAACCACTATGCGCTGGCGGCGATGAACCCAGACCAAGGTGACGCCTATCTGGCCGTCTCCGACTTCTGCAGTCCAGACATGCAAATCGCAGTCTCCCTGCAGAATCTGCCTGGCGCCAAGGTTCTCTCCTGCACAGCCCTTGATGATGTGCGCGACAATGCCCCCTGCGAGGCAAAACTGGAAGGCGACACGCTTGTCCTGGACAAACTCGCTCCAGGCTCCGCAGTCTTCGCTGTCCGCCTGACCACAGCATAGCGCCTTGTCTGCCGAATCCGTTCAAAACATCCCTTCAGCCGCCTGGCGACGGTGCCCTCGCCGCCGCGCACTGGACAGATGAAGATAGTGTCAAAAAATAAATGAAAACTGATGCAGGAGTAAAGCCTGGTTCTGGGACTTGAAACATGACTTGAAACTGGAGAACGCCAGATTCACCGGATATTGGGAAAAAGGCGGATTTACAGAAAAATCAATTAGGATTTCCTACTACGAACTCCCGGATAAATCGCCTTTCTCCCATGTCTTGATTGTCGGAAACATGGGCAGAGAAGAACAGCGCCTCCCGCAAAATTACCATGCCGATTTTCTCCCCCAAAAAGCCCAAATAAAGAACCTCTGGGACAATCAAACAGTCCATGACTTGCAAACTTTGACCGTTAGGCAAGGCACTTTTCTACTTTTGGGAATTACCCCTTGAGTGCGCAAAAACCTATTGCCCCCAAATAGCCCGATTTTTTATTTGTGTAAAATAATTGCACAATCCTGTTTTTGTGTTATATTGTTGAAAATTACCTCAAGAGGAAAACGAGATGCTTGTTTCACTGAAAGTCAACAATGTTCTCATATACGATACGGAGAGCGAATTCTCGATGCGCGCACTTATGCGCGCCAGCCGTCTCCAGTGCAATGTCGCTGAGGTTAACGGCGTGAATCTAGTCAAATCCGCAGTCATATTTGGTCCCAACAACAGCGGGAAGACGAACCTTGTGCGTATTCTTTCGGCACTACGTGGCATTCTCCTGAACAGAGGTGGGGGACTTTCCCCGAACCTTTTCTCAGAAAGTAGCATCTGCTCCATGTCCGTCCATTTCATGCATGCCGAAACCGAATACTGGTTTTCGTTCCAGTATGATGCGGCGGCGGCAGAATACGTCAGTGAATCTTTCGGCAAAGTCAGGAATGGGAAAGAGGTGCCCATGGTACACCGAGACATGAAAATCCGCTACTTTGAAAGCGGCAACCGTGCTCTTGCCGCAGCAATGCGCATGGCGGGAAGAGGTGCTCTCCTCATTCACGCCCTTGACACGTCCCAGTTCGATGTATTGCGGGAGATGAGTCAGGTCCTTACGGATTTTGCATCCTCCATGGATGTCATTGACATGAATAACATCCCAATCGGCAGGACTTTGGACATGATGAAAACTCCAGGCGAGATGCAGCGACTTGTCACAGAGTTTGTCAAAAAGGCCGACTTGTCGCTTGATGATTTCCGCTATGCCTCAGCCCCAGTCTCGTTCACGCATCCTGCGCAGAACGTGGGGGAGGAAATGCGTCCCTGTGAGGAGGCACTTAACAACCATTCGAGAATGACCGATCTGTTTCATCTCGAGTCCGTTTATCGTGGTGTGCAAGTGCCTAGCCTTTTCCATGACTCGACTGGAACGAAAAAACTTGCAGCACTAGCAGGATATGTGCTTCAGGCACTTCGGGATGGACGCGTATTGGTTGTGGACGAGATAGACAATAGTCTGCATTTCAGGCTGACACGCTCCATATTTGCCATGTTCAACAACGAGTTGAACAAACGCGCTCAACTGATTGCGACTGCGCATGACATCTCTCTCCTTGATTGCCGAAGGCTTTTCCGTAAGGAGCAAATATGGTTTGCATCCAAGGACTCTAAGCACGCATACCTCTATTCGCTTTCCGAATTCAAGGCCAGGGAGGACGGTGTTCGTGACACCAGCGACCTGGTGGAAATGTACCGCAGGGGGCATTTGGGGGCTATGCCCGACCCTGACCTGTTTGAAACGCTTTTGGAGGTGCGCCGTGCCAAAGCCTGACATTAACCGCCGCCCAAGAAGATGGGCAACTAAGGAACTGTGCAATAATGAAGTTTACGTTTTTAGTTTCTTCTAGGTATTTTTTCCATACTCTGTTCTGTCGCGCATGAGCATACGCTCCATAATCCTTCCA
>JAFRLP010000252.1 GCA_017431185.1 Victivallales bacterium
CCAATCCAAATCCCATTGCGCCGCTCATTAATCTCTGCGAGAATGACACGGCGGGAAGATGCACTTGCGCCGCCTGCCTGGAGGCGGACGGGTCGCCCATGCCCGCCGAGGTCCGCCGCGCCAACGCCAGGCGCCGATTCGAGTCGGGGGACGAGGCGTGGTACCAGGAACTTGGCCCCGTCACCAACCGCTACGCCAAGTTCTTCATGCGGGTGCTTGAGGAGGTTGACCGCGTCGCCCCTGACCGCAAGGCGGGGATTGCGGGGAACATCTACGCCAACTACAGCGAGCCGCCGTCCATCCGCATGAGTCCGCGCATTCTCCACCGCTTCTGCCCGCCCATCATGTTTCCCTGGAGCGGCTCCAAAATCAATGCGTTCAAACGGCTTTGGGCGGGATGGCGCGCCACTGGCTGCGAACTCATACTGCGCCCGAATTTCACTCTGGACGGTCACGACTACCCCATCAACTACGCGGCGGAATTCTCCGAATGCCTGCGCTTTGCCCATGCCAACGGCCTGGTTGGCCTGGACATGGACAGTTGCACGGGACAGTGGCCCGTCATGGGGACAACGCTCTACACCATCGCTCGGCTGACCTGCGACCCCACAATGAGTGACGAGCAGATTCTCGGTGAGTACTACGCGGCCTTCGGCCCCGCCGCACCAGCCGTCCGCACATTCTTTGACGAGACGGCCCGTATCTCGCGGCGGTTCGCCGATGACCTGCCCCGTGAGCAGAACGCAGGAATTGTCGGCGGCGACTACAGCAAGTTCAAGTTGCACGCTCACCATATCTTCACGCCAGAGGTATTCGCCAGGCTCATCGCCATTCTGGAGGACGCAGGACAGCGCGCCGCCGCCACACCCCTTGCGGCAAAGCGGGTCGCCTGGCTGCGCAACGGCCTGGAGCACGCACGGCTGACCGCCGAGACAGCCCGCGCCTTTGAGGAATACATGCAGACCAAGGACATCCGTTCGTTCGGGGAGGCACAGAAGCGGCTCGACGATTTCCGTGCCGCGCACGAGATGGAGTTCCTGGCCAACATTGGCTTTCTGCGGCATCTGGAGAATTTCGATTGGCCAAGCAGGGCGGCTGCCAGAATGCTCATGGAAAACAATCTGAAACTTCCCGTCGAATGGCAGTTTCGGCTTGATCCCCAGGATCTTGGCATGAAGGAGAGGTGGTTTGCATATGACCATGACACAAGCGGCTGGCAAAAAATCCGCACTGACGCGCCCTGGGAGCCGCAGATTGGCGCACCCTACGATGGCTATGGCTGGTACCGCCTGGAACTTGACATGCCGGAAAAAATCGACGGGACACCCATCATCATCTTCGGAGCCGTCGATGAGGCGTGCATGGTCTGGTGCAACGGTATGCTGGTGCATCGCCGTCCGTACCCTTTCCAAGGAGACCGAGACTCCTGGATGGAGCCTTTCGAAGTGTCATTGCACAACGCGGTTTTCCCTGGCAGAAAAAATGTCATCGTTGTCCGTGTCGAGGACCGCAGCGGCGCTGGCGGAATCTGGAAACCATGTCATCTCAAAGTCAAATGAGCGCATCGTGATGAAACACCGAAGGCAGATTTTCCGTTTCACTCTTGTCGAACTGCTGGCTGTCGTTTTCACTGTGGCTCTTGCCGCTCTCCTGATGGGGATGGCGTTGCCAGAAGCCGATGAGGGCGGGATGGCACGATGCGCCGATAATCTCCGCCGCATGGGTGTTGCCATGCAGCAGTACGCCATTGACCACGATGGGCATATCACCAAAAACGCATCTGGTCCGCCTGGAGGCGTGACGGGGGTGTATTTCACGAACCAGTTGGCCTGCTACCTTGGACTCCCAGTCGTGGACGCCATGGGCCATTTCGCACCAACCACCTTCTGCGAAATCTATCGCTGTCCCGCCAGCCATGATGACTATCTGGTCGCGCATCCCGCCGTTGCAGGAAGAGGAGGGCTGAACTACGCGAACAACCCAGAACTCTTTCTGGACTTGGACGGCGCTGGCTGGGGAATGAAACTCGCCGCCGTCCGAAAGCCCTCGGAGAAATTCTATCTCTATGAAGGGCAGCCTGGCGGCGCCTACGGTTCTTTCCATCGGCAGCACTACAACCATACGCCTGGTGGAGGCGCCAGCCCCATCCCAGGCGCGGGCGATTGGAAGCGCCCTGCATCGCCTCCCAAAAATCTGGCCATCAACGTCTGCTGGCTTGATG
This sequence comes from Victivallales bacterium, assembly GCA_017431185.1. Next base: position 2,222 of record JAFRLP010000252.1, read on the forward strand.
GCCATGTCTCCGTCATGCACCAAATCATCGGCTGCAACTACCAGGAAACCGACCACCCTATGTGGAGACACTGGATGCCCTACGAGGACTGAGCAGCACGTCCCATAACCACAAAACAAAAAAAAGATGCTAAAGAAACTGGCAATCATCGGCGCAGGAAACGTTGCCTGCAACAGTTACCTGCCCTACCTGGTGAAACGCGACGATGTGGAGATTGTCATCCAGTCCCGCAATTTCGAAAAGGCAAAAGCAGCCGCCGCAAAATTCGGCATAAGCGCAGTTGAGACGCTGGAGGAGGTGGCTGCGGAGAATCCCGCCTCCGCCCTTGTCCTCACTCGGGAGGAATCCCACATTGACATCGCCAAGGCGCTGGTTGACCTGGGAGTGCGCAGACTGTTCATCGAGAAGCCGCTCAGTGCGCGGCATGGACAGGCGAATGTCACCGAGGAGGACTATTTCGAGTCGGCGGCTTTCCTTCGCCATGCGGAATCGAAGGGGTGCGAGGTCGCCATGGACTTCAACTACCGATTCTTCCTCCTCTCCAAAAAACTTCGCGAATTCATCGGTACGCATGGCTACGGCGAACTCAGGCAGAGTTCCATGCTGGTCAACTTCGCCTGCTGGAGCCACTGCATCGACCTTCTCCATCATTTCGGAGCCAAGGTGAAGACCGTCACCGCCCTGGGAGGAAAAGGGGAGAATGCAGACATTGCAGCCGCCTTCACCCTGGAGAACGGCGGGACAGGCACCATCCTGGGCACCAGCGCAATGCATTGGTCAGCCTCCTACTACTATTGCTCCTTGAATTTCGAGAAGGCACTCGTCACCTTCGAGGACCTCGACAGCGAGATGACCGTCTATGAGGCTGGCGAGGAACACCGCGCAACCTATCGTCTCCTGAACCAGGCTTCGCGCTGGACACAGTACCACGCCTCTTTCGCAAAGTCCTTGGAAGCATATCTCGCCGCCATCGATGAGGGACAACCGCCCCCCGTCTCAGGGGAGGACGGCCTGCGTGAACTGCTGTTCGAGGCGGCACTCCGTCGCTCTGCCGCCCGCTGCTGCCCTGTTGACCTTGAATCCATGAAGGAATAGCCACATCGCAAAGAACATCATGAAGAAACTGCATTTTCTTGGAAACGGCAAATTGGAATTCCTGGAAGTCGAGGATCTGAATCCCGGACCAGGACAGGTTGTGGTGAAGACTGCGGCCACCGTCATATGCGGGTCGGAGATGAAATCGTTCCGCGGAACTGGACAGCCAGGAAACGGAGGCCACGAGGGGGCGGGAGTCATCCTCAAAATCGGAGAGGGAGTCTCCAATCTCAAGCCTGGAATGCGGGTCGGCCTCAGTCCCGTCACTCCCTGCGATGACCCGAATTGCCCGGCCTGCTCCGTGGGAAAGTACACCTGGTGCCCCCATTTCAAGTACTATGGGGATTTCCATGCCGAGCAGATTCTGGAATCCGCCCGCGCTCTTCTGCCATTGCCAGATGATGTGGGATGGGATGTAGCCACCCTCATCACTGGCGATGGAATGGGCGTCCCGTATCACTCCTCGCGGAAATTCATCAATCCAGATGCGAAGACGGTCGCCGTCTTTGGGGCAGGCCCCATCGGTCTTGGCAATGTCATCATGCAAAAATACTTGAGCCGCAAAGTCATTGCCTTGGATTACTCCGAGGCCAGGCTTGAGTTCGCCAGGCGATTTGGTGCAGATTCCGCAGTCAATCTGGGAGCCTGTGACAACGCCGTGCGGGCAGTCCAGGAATGGGCGGACGCCGACGGGGCAGACGTGGCAATGGAGTGCTCGGGCCATCCGAATGCCGTCCACAACTGCATCGCCTCGGTCAGGCGCGGCGGGCAGGTCATCCTCAACGGCGAGCAGGGAGAGGTCCCACTGAACATCTCTGGTGAGTTCATCCGACGCGACATCACCGTGACAGGCTCGTGGTTCTACCATTTCCGCGAGTACCAGGAAATGCTGGGACTGTATCGGAAAGGGCTGGATGTCTCCTCACTCATCACCCACCGTTTCCCCTTCGCGGAGGCACAGGCCGCCTACGACCTGTTTGCGGCTGGAAAAGCCGGCAAGGTGATGCTGACCTATTGACACGGGAATCACGCGACAAGGAGCCGGACATGCAGAGGAAAGACACGCCCTACAGCAAAATCGAATACAGGACGAGGGTGGCGCATGCGCCAGAGTGGAATGCAGGAGCACCGAGCATAAACGGGGCCTCCATCTATGGAGCCACTCCCAGCCGAGAGTTCCTGTATCTGGTCCCCACCCTGGGCGAACGCCCCATGCGCTTTTCAGCCCATGGTCTTCCAATGGGTCTCTCCATAGACGCGGACAGGGGAATCATCGCAGGGAAAGTCACGCAGAAAGGACGCTACCCAGTCATCCTGACTGCGGAAAACCGCCTGGGAAAGGCCACCCACACTCTGGAGATTGTCATCTCCGAGCGTTCGCTTGCCCTAACCCCGCCGCTGGGATGGAACTCCTGGAACTGCTTCCGAAGCGACATCAGCCAGGCTCAAATCAGCGAGGTTGCCGATGCCATGGTCTCGTCGGGACTTGCTGCCCATGGATACGGCTTCGTGAACATCGACTCCGGCTGGCAGTCCCGACGGCGCGGCGGCCAATTCAACGCCATCGAGCCGGCGGACACCTTCCCCGACATGCAGGAGTTCTGCCGCCACATTCATTCCCTGGGTCTTAAGGCTGGAATCTACTCCAGCCCCTATGTCCATCCCTGGGGCACAACTGGGCTCGGCTCGACTGACGGACTGCCCGACACCTCCTTCCCCGGCTCCTTTACGACCTACGGAAAGTACATTGGCCTGACCAGGCACGAACCAGAGGACGCCATGCAGTGGGCCAACTGGGGATTCGACTACCTGAAATACGATTGGGTGGTCACGGACATGGACAATGCGGCGGAAATGCGCAAGGCACTGGATGCCGTTGACCGCGATATGGTCTTCAGCCTCGTCATCCAGGTTGCCCTGACTGATGCGCCGTGCGCCAGCAAACTCGCCAATCTCTTCCGCGCCAACTCCGACACTGCGCCCATATGGGACTCCATACGCAAGAACGGCTTTCGAAACAACGAATGGAATCCCTTCATTGCACCAGGGCATTGGCTGGACTTGGACATGACCGCGACCACGCCCCGCGATGGTAATTCGCTCACTCATGACGAACTCCTCGCGCATATCTCCTGCTGGATGATGCGCCCATCCCCCATCATGCTTGACTGCGACCCGCGCCATCTCGACCCGTACCTGGCGGATTTGCTCTGCAACGACGAAATCATCGCCGTCAACCAGGACGCACTTGGAAAACCCGCCGCCAGCATCCTTTCCAATGACGCCTGGGACATTCAGATCAAGCCTCTGGCGGACGGCGGCTGCGCACTGGCTTTCTTCAACCTTGGGAACAAGCCGGCAATCGCCCCCGAGCAAGACCTCAGCTACTGGCTGGGTGGCCAGTTTCAGGTGCGTGACCTCTGGGCGCACGAAGACCTTGGCGACCTGGAGGATGGCTACGTTGTCGGAGTCGCCCCCCATTCCGCCAAGGTTTATCGTCTCATGCCGAAAAATTGATGTGAGCAACGCGATGGAAAACGGGAGTCAAAGAAATTGTCGAGACGAATGTCGTCTCTATGAACCAGCGCCACG
>JAFRLP010000253.1 GCA_017431185.1 Victivallales bacterium
ATGGCTTGGACATGTCCGTCAAGGAAATTGAAGTTGCCCGACGTGCCATGCGCCCCCACGTAGGGCAGACTGCCACCCTCCCCGCCACTGATATTCTTGGGGGCAGTCAGGCTGAAACTGCTTTGATAAACCAGTTGGGTTTTCTCTCCCGACGACCATCCGTCCCCGACAATGAAGAAGGAACTGGGTGCTTTGACCCTATGAGTGATGTAAAAAGAATCAATATGGCTGGGATTTTTACCGCTGGGCACCCTGAGAAACATGTCTTCAGGAACATTATGTTTACTACGATGCACATATCCATGAACGTAGTCGGATACGAATTTGAATGGCGCACGCCCAGGACAGCAAATCTCATCTGGCTTTTTTCCAGAAAGATATTTGTTGCCGTATTGGTTGTTGATGGCGTTTGGCCAACTTGATTCCGAGTTGTGTTGGACAATCAACCGTTCATTGAAATCATTCATGTAAAGCAGAAAAGATGTCGCAACCTGCCTGAGGTTGTTGGCGCAGGCGACGCCACGGGCCTTCTCACGCGCCTTGCCCAACGCAGGCAGGAGCATTGAGGCAAGAATGGCGATGATGGCGATGACGACAAGCAATTCGATTAAAGTGAAGAATCTGCGCATTTGCGACCTCCTGGAACTGTTTTTTGATACAGCAGTTAGATTTTTGGAAAAAGTTCTCGAAAGTGTTTTTCCACATCACTTCAGTTTGTAAATGTGGACATCGTTTTGCTGGAAGAGATCCGTGATTGCACCATCCTCCACGGAGACGGAACGGTTGTCCTCGTAGAGGACAGTCCCGCCGGAGAGACCTGGCGCAGAGATTTTTGCCTTGACTGGCAGATAGGCCGAATTGACGGCGAAAAGGTAGGTAAACCCGTCGTGCCTTCTCACCATGACGCTGATGGAGTCGTTGTTGAGCGCGTCCTTGGCAGGTCCATCCAGAATGGTGACTATGGGAGCGGAACCATCAGCGCGCTCGGTCAGGACATCGACGAGCGGGACAATCTCGCCCGTCATCCGCCTGATGTTGTCGCGGGTCTCCTCCTTGTACATGAAACCATGGGCGAACTTGTCCTCACGGTAGTGATAGGTGTACCAGTTGATTGCCCTGGCGTTGTGGATGAGGGTGGACCAGGTCATGGCGCGGAGTTCCTGCCAGGTCGGATAGCGCTTCCAGTCAGGGTCTTCGCCTGGTTTGCACCACCCCTCGAAATACTGTACGATGCCCCAGATGTTCTTAGGCGAAGTCGCCTTGTCGCGGATGTCCCGCCATATCGTCCTCATGTCGGCGATGACACTAGGCACACAGTCCCGTGCGTTCTGCGCAGAGAAGTCGCGAACTGGGTAAAGTTCGGCGCGGAAGATGTCCGTGAAGTTGACCACAGGACGGTAGCGCGACGAATCATCCTCAGAGGCAACAGGGGCGAAAATCGAGGGGTAAAAAGAGAACACGGCATCGGCCTGGCAGGTCGGATGGTAAGGATCGACAGCCTTGATGGCCTCTATTTTCATTTCCATCTCCTCGGGCGAGTTATGGCTCATGGTGTCATCGCCAATATACCAGGTCAACAAGGCAGGGTGACGGTAATAGGTGGCGACACTTTTGAGTATCGCATCCGTGTCCTTGCAGTTGCCTCCGCCAGTATTGCCTGGCGGGAAAAAAACCTTGAGACCGTATTTCGCTATCTTGTCCAAATATGCCGTGAACTTCTCGTGAAAATTGTCACGCCCCTCGTACTTCATGACAAGCGCGGGGACAGCGATGATGGTGTTGAAGCCAGCATCCCTGAGCCAGGAATATGCATTGTCCAGGTTGTTGTCATTTACGGGGAGACGAGTGACATAGGAGGCACTGATGGGGAAGAACGACTTTCCGTCCAACAGCAGTCCCCCATCGTCCCGCAAGGTGACAACGTTCCTTTCGAGTGGTTCGTCAAAGAAGAAATAAAGGCTGACGCTGGCGGAGGTGCCGTAGATGTCAGAGACGGTAACGACGGCCTTGTGCACCGTCCGCATGGCGAATGGCTCGGCTGGCGCATAGGTGAAAGAGGCGGATTCCAGCGTCGGAGACAGGAAGTCGAGTTCATTCCGCATCAGCCTGGACGTGATGTCCTGCCCGTCAAGAACCACGTTCAGCGTCTTCCAGTTGATGGGCATGTCATGCGTGACGGAAAAGACAAACGCCTGCTTGGGGTCAATGGACGGAGATTTGGAGATTCGGCGAATGACTGGCTGCTTCACTGCGGATTTCTGTGTTTTTTGAGGCTTCCCAAGATCCTGACGACGCCGGACGACCACGCTCTTTTCAGAGGTCAGCGATGTCCATCCAGTGATTGTCCTGCCGCAGACGGTCACAGAGCGAAGCACTGGGCAGGACACCCCACTGGTCTGGAACCTCACACGGCATTTCACCCAGGCGGTTCCGTCGGGAACAGGACGGTCTTTGTCACCAAACACGGTGAATTCCGCAGGAACACCGCCGTTGTCAGGCGCAAAGGCGGTTTCCGCCACAATGGCGGTTCCCTTTGGTGTATCCGCCGTAATCGAGCAGACGGTTTTGCCAGGCGCAAAGGGGATTGGCGGCATGACCGCCTCGCCGTCCGTGCAATATTCGCCATTCTGCACTGGCGTCCCGTTCACGACGACACGGGAGATGAGCAAGATGTTGCCTGCAATGAGATTCGGGCTGTCCGCGCCGAGGGCTATGCTCGCCTTGACCGCCCTGTCTGGGACAGCGACGCGGAAGGTGACGGGATTGTGCCCCTCCTTTCTGATGGCAACGGGAAAGGACGTGCGACCAAGAGGTGCCCCGTCCGCCCCAAACCAAAAGAAGGAATTGACGAAGTTCTCGCCATACGGAGTGAAAAAATCCGCAAAAAAGCAGTTGGAGTGGAAATCAATGCTTCCAGTCAACCCCGTCATGCCTTGTACGGAGAATTTGGGAGACTTCAGTTGCCATGCCGTGTCATTGGGAAATTTGGCGTTCTTATCCGGGACGGGGATTCCCTCCAGAAAAAAGCCACGCTGTCCAAGCCTATCGCCATA
>JAFRLP010000254.1 GCA_017431185.1 Victivallales bacterium
GATCATGCCGGCCCGCAGGGGCGTGGAGCGTCCGCGGATGTAATAGTTGGGCACTTCGGGCGGTTCGTGCATGCTGAGTCCGCATCCGTGCCCCACCATGTCCCGCACCACGCCGAAATGGTGCTGGTTGGCGATGCCCTCCACGGCGGCTCCGATGTCGCTGACCTGGTTGCCCTCGCGGGCGACGTCGATGCCGGCCCACATGGCGGCCTCCGTCGTCTCCAGCAGTTCCTTGGCCAGTCCGGTGGCGGGCATCCCCGCGCAGACGGTGGTCGCGCAGTCCCCGACATATTTGCCCAGGCGGACGGTGATGTCCAGGCTAACCAGGTCGCCAGGCTGGACAATGCGGGCGTGTGTCCCAATGCCGTGTACGACCTCCTCGTTGATGGAGATGCAGATTTGCCCTGGAAAGCCCTCGAAGCCCAGCGAACAGCTTTTGCCGCCGGTGTCGCGGATGAATTCGCCCGCCAGCATGTCTATCTGGGCGGTGGTGATGCCGGGCGTCACGACGTCGCACAGGCGTTTGCGGACTTGCGCCGCAGCCTGGGCGGCCTTGCGCACGCCGTCAAGGTCTGCGCCGCTGTAGATGTTAATCCTGCCTTGCCACATTTTGATGCCGTGCCTCAGCGTCCCAACGCCTTCAGCAGCCTTGCGTAGTTGTCCTCTACTGTGGAATCGATGCTGGTGGTGCGCACGAGCTGCCCCTTTTGCTCATAGTACTCCACCAGCGGGGCGGTCTGGGTCTCATAGACTTCCAGGCGTTGCCTGGCCGTGGCCTCGCTGTCGTCTGAACGCTGGATGAGGGCGGAGCCGCATTTGTCGCAGATCCCTTCCTGCCTGGGCGGAAGCGAGAGCACGTTGAACGTGGCCCCGCACTCCTTGTTGGAGCAGACGCGGCGGCTGGTGAGCCGTCCCATCAGCATTTTGCGGTCGGCTTCGATGAGGACCACAGCCGCCATTCTGGCGTTGCCGGCGGAGAGGATTTTGTCGAGCATGTCGGCCTGCGGGACGGTGCGGGGGAACCCGTCCAGAAGGCAGCCGTGCTCAACGATGTCGGCCTTGGCGATGCGGTTGGCGACCATTTTGGCGACGATTTCGTCAGACACGAGCGCGCCGGAGGCGATGATGTCCTTGACTTGCCGGCCCAGGTCGGAACCCGCCGCCATCTCCTCGCGCAGCAATTGGCCCGTGGAGACGTGGATGACCCCAGTACGTTCGCAGAAGATGTCGCCCAAAGTGCCTTTGCCGGCTCCGGGAGGCCCCATAAACACGTAGATGTCTGACATGATGGTGTGTCCGTTGTTGAAGAAGGAATGCGGGACGGTGGTGGCGCGGCTGCCTGGATGCGGTACGCCGCCTTATGCGTTGTTGTCTCCCTGGCAGATGATGATTTTCCCTTCCGCGACCTCTTGCAGGGCGATGTCCAGTTTGGAGATTTCGGAGTTTGGCGGGATGGGCACCAGGGCAGTGCCGCCGCGGGCAAGCTGGTCTGCCCGCTTGGACACCCCGTTGATGAACAGGCGAACATCCTTGACTTTGGCTTTGGCTTTCGCCAGCATGGCTTCGTCCATAATTGCTCTCCTAAAATGTAAGGTTGACGAAAATACACGGCTGAAACAGTAAATTTACGTCTTTTCCTGCAAAATTCAAGTAATAAGGTGGCAATTTTTCGATTTCATGCTAGAGTGTAGTTGTTTTTTCAGGATGTGCCAAGTGCAACTCCCCGGTTTGTGTCCATGAGACATTCCCATGGATGGAAGCGGGGGCATGTTAGGAGTGGAATGACGCCGATGCGTGGCTGGTTTTGTCTTTTCTTCTGTTCTCTGCTTTGCCTTTCCCATGCCTTGCGTGGCCAGTCCGGCGACAACGGGATGCCGGATGTGGCGTGGTTTGACCATGTGCGGCAGCCGGCTTCCGCCTCGCGCGAGCAGTTGGCCGCCTTGACGACCGCTCTGTTCCAGGGCCTGAAGGAAGGGAGGAAGGCGGATGCGCTGGCCGCCCTCGCGCCGCCGGAGCAGGCTCCGCGTGTGCTCTTCATCACCTTGGGGAATGAGAGCTGGCCGGGGCGAACCTATTTCGGCACAGGCTACTCCTTCCAGGAGGCCCTGCGGGTCGCCTGCGAGATTCTGCTGGACAATGAGCCGGTGTTCGCCAAGGAGACCCGTGAACTTGCGGTGGCCAATGTCCGGAAGGCCGCCGCGGAGGGGCGCAAGGCGCCCGAATGGGAGGAGAGGCTGGAGAATCCAGGCCGATGGAGTTGGCTGCGGCTCGATGTCGTCCAGGCCACCCGCCCTGTCGCCAATTTCAATGCCCAGCGCTCACGAATCGCACTGACCAGCCTGGTCGGTCTCGCATACGGCCCCACCATCGGCTTCTCCTTCACGCCTGACCAGTTGACCGGACGCTGCCTGATGGACGAATATCACCATCTCGACCGCGAAAGGGTCGGCAACATCATCTCCGAAACCTATAACTGGCAGGCGCTTACCACCTGGCTGCGAGTCAGCGGCGAACAGGCCGGCAGCCGTGCCTGTCTCTTTGAAACGGATGTGTTCTGGACGGATGGCGGCCCCGCCGTCCGACTCTATCGCGGGCATCGGCTGGAGGAGGATTTGCCGTCGGCGGAACGCTGCCTGGCAATGGCGACGGCGACCGCCAGGCGGATTGCCTCCTGCCTGGATTTGACCACGGGGCAGTTCCGTCCGCCCCTGCCCGTCTGGGTATCGGGGCGACCCGACGGCAAGGAGCATCTGGCGACGATGGCCCTCCTCTCGCTCGCCTTTTCCCGTCTGGCGGTCGCAACAGGGGACACCCAGTTTCGGCAGGCCGCCTCTCTGGCGCTCCAGCCTATCCGCAAGGCGGTGGGATGGGTTGGCTCCGCAAAACGGCGGCAGGTGATTAAGGAGGACGAGCATCTCGCCCCCAATTCGATGCAGTCCCCGCGTCCAGTGGCCACGCCGCGCACCAATGCCTTGGCGGCGCTGGCGCTGCTGGAGTTGGCGGAGGCATCTGCGGAGGATGCCGCTCTGGCGCGTGTGCTAGGCGATTTCCTGAAGTCGCAGTACGCGCCAGGCGGGGAATTCGCATTCAATCCTGGCATATTGGTCCAGGAGTCCACCGTGCTGACCGCTCCCTGGCTGACCTTTGCGGAGCAGGTGGAGGCGGATGCGCTGGCTGCCTTGGCGCTCTCCCGTCTTGGTGAAAAGTATCCTGACGGGGGTTTCACCGGCATTGCCCGCAATGCATTGGCCGAGATTTTCGAGGCGCGCATTGTTCAGGAGGCCCGCAATCATGAGTTTCATCGGTGGGTGTTCTCGCCTTGGCTGATGGAGGCGATGACCAGCCTGGGCAGGTCGGATTTGGGCTTTGTGCGCCCGCTGATTCTGATGGGCTACGCCGCCATTGGCGATATTTCGCCGGCCCCCTTGTACCCTGATTGCTATGGGGCGTTGAAGGGACGGCCCGGCTGCACGCTGGCCGCACGGCGGAGCGGGTTCATCGGCGCCTTGGCGCAGACTTTGCGGAGCGCAGGAAAGCCAGCCCTGGCCACCGAGCAGCTGGAGGGGGCGTTGCCCCTTCTGATGTTCCAGGTGCAGGCATGGCTGGATGCGCCCGCCGCCTCCATCACCCCGTCCCCCGCCGCATACGAGCATTATTTCCGGGACAATCTTGAGTCGTATTCCTTTGACCTGCGAGGGCAGATTGACCAGATGATGAGCCTGACGGCGCTGGCGCCCCTGCTTTCATCGGCGGGGCTTCTGGCGCAGAGGCGCGCGCTGAAGAGCCGTTCCGCCGTCCGTGACGAGACCGACCGCCATCCTGGGCCGCTGACCGTGGACGTCACCTACTCGCCGCGTCAGGACCCGACGGCGGACACACGTCCCGTCATGGGGGCGACCTCCAACGCCTCCGCCACCACAACGCAGGTGCGGGCGAAGCCGGGCGTGCAATATGGCAGGAAGGAGAATTTCATTGAGACCGGCGTCAAGCCACCGCCGAAAAAGAGGAAAAAGTAGGCGCTGGCTCGCCATGCAGGAATGAGCCGATGACCGCGCCGTGGCATTCCCACCCCTCGTAGGGGCAGTTGCGCCCGCGCGAGACGAAGGCCGCGGTGCGGAGCGTGTGCAACTTCTCCAGGTCAAGAATCGTCAAATCGGCTGGTGCGCCGATTGCCAGGGTGCCCAGCGGGAGTCCCAGCACGGCGGCCGGTCCCGTGGTGAAGAGCGCCACCATCGCAGGCAGTGAGAGCAGGCCGCGATGGACCAGTTCGGTCAGGCAGAGGGGCACGACCGCCTCAATGCCGACAATCCCGAAGGGGGCTTTGTCCCAACCCTGCGCTTTCTCCTCCGCTGTGTGCGGGGCATGGTCTGTGGCGATGGCGGTGATGACTCCGCTTTGGATTCCCGCGATGAGCGCCTGGCGGTCGCTCTCCTCGCGCAGCGGCGGCGCCATTTTGGCGTTGGTTCCCCATTGGACGCATGCCGCGTCGGTCAGGAACAGGTGATGCGGGGTTGCCTCGCCCGTGGCGCGGACGCCCTTGGCGCGCGCCTGGCGGAGCAGTTCCACGGAACCGCCCGAGCTCAAATGCTGCAAATGGATGCGGCAGCCTGTCTCCTCGGCAAGCTGAAGGTCGCGCTCCACGATGTCCTCCTCCGCCTGGCGCGGCTGTCCGCGCAGACCCAGGCGCCGGGAGACAGCGCCCTCGTGCATGACGCCTGGTTTGGACAAGGCTGTGTTTTCACAGTGGTCAATGACAGGGATGTCCAGTTCCGCCGCGATGGACATGGCCTGGCGCATCAGCGAAATGTCCTGGGGAGTGGAGCCATCGTCGGTGAATGCGGGTGCGCCAGCCTGCGCCAAGGCGCGCAAGTCGGCGAGTTTCACGACTGCGCGCCCTTCCGTGATGCAGACGGATTGCAGGACATTCACGGGAAGGCTGGAGGTCCTGGCCATCAGTTCCTGGAAGCGCGCCGGCGTATCCATGGCGGGCACGGTGTTGGGCATGGCCAGAATGGTGGTGAAGCCGCCATGCCGTGCCGCCTGGCTTCCGCTGTTCAAATCCTCCTTCCAGGTCTGGCCTGGGTCCCGCAGATGGACATGCAAATCGATGAAGCCAGGGCAGGCCACTTTGCCCCCCAGGTCGATTGCCCTGGGGGCGGTCAGGCTTTCCGGGTCGGCGAAACGCCCGTCCCGTATGCCGATGTCCTGGACGCGGTCCGTGCCAGTCGATGGGTCGATGACCCGTACACCAGTCAGTAGAGTTTCGTTCATGGGAGGCTCTGGAGTAACCGTGGCGGCTGCACCGCCAACACGATGCGGAAGACACGGGGGAGGCGCGCCGGCAGGGCGACGCCCCTGCGGGGCGCACACCCTGCGTTGCTGAAGATGGGGCGGCGGCAGCGCGTCATTGCGCTGTCTGCGAGGCGCGCTGGATGTAGTCCCCCATCACGCGGAGGGACTCTTCGAGCACCAGGTCGTGGAGTTTCTCCTCCTTTTTCTTGCGCCCCTTCTTTTCGTCCCTGCGGTCTTCGCGTTCCTGGTCATAGTTGGTGTTGCGACGGCGGAAAGCACGGAAGATCTCCTCGGCGTGCTCCTGGTCGCTTTCGAATTTGCGCCTTGCGTTGATTTCCAGGGGAATGTCCTTGATGTTGACGAAGGTGTCGTAGAATCCCATGTCCCTCTGGTAATTCTGGAAATCGGGATTGGCGGCGATGCGCTCCAGAGACGCCTGGCGGAGGGTGGGCAGAAGCTTCGCGACCTGCTCATAGCGGGTGTACTGCATCGGCTGGATCTGGTCCCAGGGCAGGGCGTTTGGCAGGCTGTCCTCCCCCAAGTCCTTCATGTGGTCGGTCAAGGATGGGTAGATGATGTCCGGCGTGACTCCGCGCAGTTGGGTCGCTCCGCCGTTGATGCGGTAGAACTTGCCCATGGTGACCTTCAGCGAGCCGAATTCAATCGGGCTCTGGCCTGGCGCGGTCATGCGTCTGCCGAAGCGGTTGAGGTCAACGATGGTCTGGACCGTGCCCTTGCCATGGCTCAGCCTTTCGCCGATGACCAGCGCCCGCCCGCAATCCTGCAAAGCGGCTGCGGTGATTTCCGAGGCCGAGGCGCTGAACCTGTCCATCAGCACAATGAGCGGACCGGTGAATTGCACGCCCGGGTCCGGGTCAACACGGTTCTCCAGCCGCCCCCGTCCATTCCTGACCTGCACCACGGGACCGGAGGTGAAGAACAGGCCAGTCAGGTTGATGGCCTCCTCCAGGCTGTCGCCGCCGTTGCCGCGCAAGTCCAGGATGATGCCGTGCACCGGGTTGCCGCTCTGTTTGGCCTTTTCCAGCAGGTTGCGGATGTCGCGCGTGGTGCTTTTGTAGTCCTTGTCGCCCGCCCGCAGTCCGTCAAAGTCAGAATAGAACGAGGCGAGATGCACCACCAGCACATTTGCCTTGGTGTCGGGCTGGGGAACGTCAATCGCGTAGGTCGTGGATTTGGCCTCCTTGTCCGTCAATTTTATCTGGTCCCGCACCAGCGTGACCTCAATCGGCGTGCGGGAACCCTCCTTGAGGATGGTCAGGGTCACCTTGGTCCCCTTGGGGCCGCGGATTTGGCGCACCACGCGGTTGAGAGGCATCTCCACCACGTCTATCGCCTCCTGCCCGTCCTGCGCGACGGCGATGATTTTGTCGTTGGGCTTGAGCGTGCCGTCCTGGTCGGCGGGGCCTCCTGGCACCAGGCTGACGATGGTCACATAGGAGTCCATGGAGGTCAGGGTCGCCCCGATGCCCTGCAAGGAGAGGCTCATGTCGATGTCGAAATTGGCTTTGGTGTCGGGGGCCATGTAGTTGGAGTGCGGGTCAAAGGTGTGGGTCAGCGAATTGAGGAAGAATTCCAGCACCTCCACGGGGGACACCTCCGTGCGGCGGCGGTAGAATCGGGCGTAGTTCCTGCGCCGTTCCTCCTTCTCCTGCTCCGGTGTTTTCGGGGATGGCTCCGGCTCGAGTTCTCCCGACTCGATTTTCGCAGCCCTCTTCTCCTTGTCCATCAGTGCCTGGAGAAGTTCGTTCTTGACCCGTTTGCGCCACAGGTCACGCTGTTCTTCCGGCGTGGCTGGGTACTCTGCGTCCTTGCGGTCAAACTGGATGGATTCCTCAACGGTGAAATCCTGCGGCCTGGACAGTTCCTCCAGCGCGTACAATGCGTATTCCCGGATCCTTTGCAGGTAGAGGGCATACACCTTGAAGGCGAACTCCAGGTTGGCCATGTTGCGCGTCCTGTCCCATAGCACCGTCTCGTATGAACGGAAGTTCTCGATGTCGCCCTTCTGGAAGAAGAGGTGCACGGGGTCCAAAGTCCGGAAATACTCCTTGAACCAACTGGCCGAGACCGCAGGGGTGATTGGATGGCTGGCGTAGTGGTAGGCCAGCAGCAGGGAAATCGCATGGCGGCTTATCAGGTATTCCTGTCTTGTGGGCTGGATGGGCTTGGGCTGTTCAAGCATCTGCTCGATGGTCTCCGCCGCGCCACTGAGCCACGTCAGGAGGAAGAGGATAAGGGCCGCAAATTGTTTCTTCATTGTTTCTTCTCGTTTTTGGGGAACCGTCGGCCAAATCGCCCTGCGGGGGCAAACTCGACGGCGGCGATTCGTCCGCCCGTATAGTCAGACACGCGCTGCCGGATAATGTTCCGCTGTTCCGTTCTCAGCAGATAAAGGAACATCTGCTGAAACACCTCGATGACCAGGGTTGCGCCGCGGATGGTCAGCGGACGGCATTGCCTGGCATTCACCTCGCCGACCAGCGCGGGCCATTGCCGTTCCAGCCTCTGCCGCAAGTCCAGTTCTTCAGGGTGGACTTGCCTGAGCAGGGAATCGACGAACATTCCGACGGGGCGCGGCTGGGGATGCAAATCGGCCAGCACAGAGGAGGCGCGCGCGTCCCCCAGAAAGTCCGCCAGCAAATCCTCGCGGGAATTGGCCTGTTCGCTCTCTTTCAGGAGGCGACGCCTGGCATGCGGAAGGAAATGCCTGTCTGGGGCTTTGGGCATGGATCAGGCCAATTCGTAGCTGCGGTGTCCGAAAATGGCGGAACCCACCCGCACCATGGTCGCCCCCTCGGCAATGGCCATCTCGAAGTCCCCTGACATCCCCATGGAGAGTTCCGTCAGCGGCAGTCCGCTGGCCTGCGCCAAATCGTCCCTGAGAGTGCGCAGAGCCGCGAAGATGCGGTGGAGTTCCTCGGAGGAGGCGTCTGCGGGGGCGACGGTCATCAGTCCGCGCAGCAGGGGGCAGGGGAAGGCGGCCACCGCCTGGCGCGCCTCCTCTGGCGTCATGCCGAATTTGCTGGCCTCCCCGGAGACATTGACTTCGAGCAGGAGTTGAGGGGACTTGCCCGTCTCCTCGGCGATTCGCGCCGTGCGCCGAAGCAGTTCCAGCGTGTCGATGGAGTGAATCCACGACGCATGCTCCACGGCTCCGCGCACCTTGTTGGCTTGCAGGTGGCCAATCAGATGCCATTCGATGTCCTTGGGCAGGACAGGCGTTTTGCCTGACAGTTCCTGCACGCGGTTCTCGCCGAACACCCGCTGGCCGCTGTCGTGGGCAGCCTGCACATACTCTGGCGGAAATGTCTTGGACACCGCCACCAGTTTCACCGAGCCCGCCCTGCGTCCCGCCGCCTGTTCAGCGGTGGCGATGCGCTGCCGCACGGCAGCCAGATTTGCCGAAATCTCTTCCGTCATCTTCGTGCTTGTCGTGCCAATCCGATGTTCAGGCATCGGATTGGCTCCTTGATGAGGTGTTTTACCCCTTGAACTTTTTGACAATGGCCTCGAAGCGCTTGCCGTACTCGACGAAGATGTCGAACTTCTCCTCCGGGGTGGCCTGGCGGGCCTCCAGGTCGTGGTAGATCATGCCCATGTGAGGCTCCATGGAGAAGCCGCCGTCGTAGCCGCGGTTGACCAGCAGGTCCTGCACGATTTTCTCGACGTAGCCGTCGCCTTCGCCCGGCCAGATGAACTTCATCTTGTTGTTTTCCTTGTCAAAGTGCCCGTCCTTGATGTGGACATAGACCACATGGTCGCGGACGTGCTCGTAGAATTCCCAGGCGTCCTCCTTGGGATAGGGCTTCGGCTTCGTCCAGTCATCGTCAAACACGGGGTTGCCGGTGTCGAAGACCAGCTTGAGCCCAGGCACGTTCTCGATGAGCTGCATGGTGAACGGCCAGCCCAGGCCACCGTAGTTGGTGCAGTTCTCGTGAACGGGCTGGAGCCCTTCGTCCAGGAACATCTTGGTGATGATGGAGAGACGGCGGAAACGCTCCTCTTTCATCTGGTCCTCCGGACTATTCTCCGTGATGGGGCGGTAACTCATGATGCGGATGAGTTTGCTCCCCAGGCGCTTCATTCTCGGGATGGCGCGTCCAACCTCTTCCAGGGTGATGTCAAACGGGTCGGTGATGGAGTGTCCCCAGTTGCCGATGGCGGAGCCGAAGCAGTTGACATGGATGCCCGCCGCGTCCAGTTTGTCGGCGACCTCGTTGAACTTCTCCTCCAGCAGGTCGTGGAGATTGACTCCGTCGATGCTTCTGCATTCGATGTTGCTCCAGCCCAGAGCCTTGATGGCGCGAATCTGACCATCGATGTCAGGCGCGGCCTCGTCTGCGAAACCAGTGTAGTACATGTTGTCTCCTTGTTGGTTGCTTGACAAAACACAAAAGTCGTTCTTCATCTATGCAAACGCCAACCAAAATAAATACCTTTTTCCCCGACAGGCAAATGTCACCCCCTCGTTCTTTGGCGGACAGAGACCCCCGACGTCCTATTTTTGATTTTTGACTTGTTCGGAACTTTTTTTCTCTTGACCACTTGATTTTTTCCAAAAGACATTGTATAATATTGCTAAATCAATTTAGTAAATGAGAAGAAACCCACAGCAAAGGACAAGGACTTGACTCTGGTATCGATAGCGCAGGCGCTCGGTGTGAGCAAAGCCACGGTTTCCCTGGTGCTGAATGGCAAGGCGAAGTCGCAGCATATCAGCGACGACACCATCCATGCGGTGCTGAGCTATGCGCGCGCAAACAACTACCAGCCCAATTTCCATGCGGTTCGCATACGCAGAAAGATTGTGAACTGCGTGATGCTTCTTCTCAATACGCAAGACCGATACAATGACGTCAACAGCTTTTCGGACTACAACGTGGCAATGCTCACGGGGGGAATCGCCGGCGAGGTGCGCCGAAGCAACTTTTCGCTTCTGGTCAGGCTTTTTGTGCCGGGCAAGGAGGAGGAGATGATCTACAACAGTTTCCGCAACCATGAAATCGACGGGATGCTCTACTACGGAGTGAGTCTGCCGAAGGCCTGGACGGAGGTGTTCCAGCGGGAAAACTTCAAGGTGGTCTGCCTGGGGGCCTCTCCGCAGCCAGGGGTCTCCACCATCAACATCGACAATCGGGAGATGTCGCGGATGCTGACGGCGAAACTGCTCAAGGCTGGCTGCCGCAGGTTCCTTTTCTTTGCCGGATTCGCGGAAAGTTTCCCTGCCCGCGAACGCTATGAGGGCTTTCTGGAGGCGCTGCGCGAACATCGCCTCCCCTGGCGGGAATCCTCCGTCATCGAAGCGAATTTTGACGAGGCGACCGCATACAGATGCATGCTGCGGCATTGCCACGACAACGCGGAATTGCCGGATGCGGTCGTCTGCGCCAATGACAGCATGGCCCTGGGCGTGCTGCGCGCCTTGAAGGAGCGCGGCGTGAAAATCCCTGCGCAAGTCCGCGTCACGGGCGGGGACAACATCGCCGTCTCGGCATATTGCTCCCCGTCGCTTACCACTTTCGACAACATGACGGAGACAATGGGCGTGGAGTCCTTCCGGATGCTGAACCGAATGATCAACGGGCAGGACGGAGTACGACACGTCGTCCTCAAATCCAAAATCCTGAAACGCGAATCCACCTGAAGACAGGACTTTCCGTTTTTTTTGACTTGCTAAACCGTTTAAGTAAAAGCCACCCATCAACGAATCGGAGAGAGAATATGAAGAGTTTCACGAGTTGCAAGGCGATAGTGATTGAGAGGCCGCGGCAGGTTTCCGTGCGGGAGATTCATCTGACGGAGCCACGCGGGGACGCGATCATAGCGCGGACGGAGTTCAGCGCCATCAGCGCGGGGACGGACATGAAGACGTATCTTGGGCTTCAGCCTGCGGAGACCGTCTATTACCCGTTGGTCCCCGGGTACGAGAACGTTGGCAGGGTGCTGGAGGTCCGTGACCCCGAATCCGCTCTCAAGCCCGGTGACAGGGTGATGATAAACGAGTGTCGCCAATTCGGGGACGTCTGCGCGGCCTGGGGCGGCGGCACGGGCGTTTCCATCAAGGACTCGTTCACTGCTGGGGCGCCGTCGGACTACATGGTGCGGATTCCCGACAACGTGAGTGACCGGGACGCCGTGCTTGCGTACCTGCCCTGCGTTTCGCTCAAGGGCATCCGGAAAATCGCGCCGTACCTGAAGGATGGGCATACGGTTGCCGTCATCGGGGCGGGCATGATTGGCCTCAGCGCGATTCAGATTGTGAAAATCATGTATCCGCATTGCCGGGTGGTCTGCATTGAGCGCAACGAGTTTCGCCGTGGCGTCGCCTCGCACTATGCGGACTATGTGTTTGACTCCGCGACTGGTGCGGCGAAACTCGCGGAACTCACCAACGGAGTCAAGGCGGATGTGGTCATCGAGTGCTCCGGAGACCAGAATGTGGTTGGCTCGCTGCACCAGTATCTCAAGGATGGCGGCTGGGGCTTTGACGACCCGCCGGGGCACATCCACCTCCAGGGGGACTATCCGGGCAGGATTGTGCTGGACACCTACAACTACTGGTTCAACAAGAACTGCTCCATCACCATGAGTTGCTGCCTGGCCCCGACCTGCAAGGAGCAAATCCTCCAATGGATGTCCGAGGGGAAATTCGACACCTCCCATCTCCCGTGTGAAACCTGGGAGGTCGGCAAGGCCGCCGAGGCCTTCAGGCACCAGCAGGAGAAGGGGGCGGACTGCTTCAAGATTCTGTTTGACTGGAGGAACCTGTGATGCTCTACGGACTTGCGGCCTGGGGACTTCGCCAGACTCCGCTCCAGGCACAAATCGATATGGCGGCCCGGCTGGGACTCCCCATCCTGGAACTCGGAATCGCAGGGTGTCCCAACGACCTGCTCCAGGCGGACTCGACGAGGCGGGACGCCGAGGCGGCCAGCGCGCTCTTCGCGCCCGCGTCCGTTCGTCCTCTCTGCGTGGCCACAGGGAACGACTTCACCGCCGGAAGCGAAGCGGAGGTTCTGGCCTCGCTGCGGCGGACACTGGCGGTCATCCGGCTCGCTTCGCAGGTCGGGGCGCGGTACCTTCGGGTGTTCGCGGGGTTCGCGCCGAAAGAGGAGGTCACGGGGAGACGCTTTGACCTGCTTGTGGATTGCCTGCGCCGAATCTATGAGGCCGGCGATGCGTGCGGTGTGCTTCCCGTCGTCGAGACACACGGCGGTGTGAAGAGCATGCCGGATGGCACGGTGCGCCATTTTGCCAGTGTCTCCACCGAGGACGACACCCTGGACCGGCTTCTCTCCGAAATCCCCGCCCTGCGCCTGAACTTCGACCCGGCCAATCTCTTTGTGCTGGGCAGGGACGTCTGCCGCTTTTATCAATGCTACAGGGAGAGGGTGGCCTATGCCCACCTGAAGGACTTTGCCCCGAAGGGGGCTGGCTATGTCCCTGTCGCCTGCGGCGAAGGTGGCATCACATGGCGTGACCTGCTTGGTGCGCTGCGCCATTTCGAGGGCCCCGCCTTGCTGGAGTATGAAATGCCCGCGGATGTGGAGCGCGGCTTTGCCGCCTCGCTGGCATTCCTGCGTGGAATGGAGGATGAATGTGCGTCCTGAACTGGCCATAGTCCATCTGCAATTGACACGGAGGTGCAACCTGCGTTGCCGGTTCTGCGGGCAGGAGCATGTCGAGCCCGCCGGCGCCCTGGAGCTCCCCCAGTGGCTTGACGTGCTTCGGCAACTCAAGGACTATGCGCCCGCCGCCACGGTCGTCCTTTGGGGCGGCGAACCGTTGCTTTGCCCCGAATTCGAGGCTGTGGCCAGCCATG
Source organism: Victivallales bacterium (assembly GCA_017431185.1). Next base: position 13,136 of record JAFRLP010000254.1, read on the forward strand.
CGGCCGCCGCGGGCTTTCCCCTGGAACTGGTCACCAACGGGACGTGCATCCACCGCTTCGCCGCGCTCCTCCGCAGGTCTTTCCGGCGGATCTACGTGTCGGTGGACGGGCCGGAGGAAGTCCATGACTCCA
>JAFRLP010000027.1 GCA_017431185.1 Victivallales bacterium
ATCCAAGGCAAGCTGTTGACAACAATGACATTCTTGAAATAAACCCTAATTAATGCTCTTGGAACACTTGCTTTGAGCAAGGGAAACAGAATAACGACCTATGATATTAGGGTGATTTTATGACGTGAAAATCTGTGATCACCACATCGATGACAGCCTCGCATGCATCGTCCCCGGCACATGCCATCGGCATGGCCGTGACGCCATAGACATCGGACGGACTGACCAGATTCTCCTGAAAAGCCCCCCCCTTGATGCGCAGGAATTTCGCCTTTGTTTCATAAGGGAAATTCTCATTGCAAGGGATGGATTCGCCAAGCAATGGGTCATAGAGCGCAAGCGTTCCCTCAATCTCCTTGAAGATTACAAAATGTCCGCGGCGCTTCACCAGAGGTGCGCACCAGACCAACAATTCCGGCCCCCAGTAAACCTGGGCATCTTCCAGCACTGTGTATTCCGCCAGCTCCACGCGCCGTCGGAATTTCATGTAAAAATGGCGCTTCAGACGGAATTCCACAACATCTCCAGGGTGACAAGAGTTTATCCGCCCCTCCATTTCCGTGTTCGCCGGAAGCGTCACACGCAGCGGAATGCCATCGGGGTATTCCCTACCCAGGCAAACACGTACCAGGTTTCCTCTAGGAAAATGCGTCTCGACTTCAAACGTTGGTGCGATGAGCGGAAAGATCCAATCCAGCATGATGCCATCCCGCTCTGCACGGACACTGGCCTGTGGGATGGCTGCCTGGGCATAGGCGCCATACATTGCGCAGCACCAATAGGCGGGCGACGTGGATTTACGTAGAATGTCCGCATTAACCGGCATAGACCCCCAAAGTCCACATTCCATGCGGGCATACTGCTGATAATTGAAATAGATCTCCTCGACTTTACGATGATAAATCTCATCACCCGTCAGATGCCAGAGGCGCAGCGCGCAAAGCATATAGTCAGCGGTAGAGCATTCCTCGTCACCATGATTCACGCCATAAACCTCAAGCATCCCCCCGCCTGGAAGCGATGCACAATCCTCCGCCTTCCGCAATTCCGATTGTGCGAGTTCCAGAAACTCCGTTCTTTGGGTGACTGCATATAACTCCAGCATTCCCCTGACAGTAGAAAGATGCATGTGGGAGTGGGCGGAACGCTCGAAGCGGTCGGCCCACTCTAAAATATCTTCCGCAAGGACTAGAAAACGTCGGTCTTTGGAAAGTCTGTATATTTTGACGATTCCAGAAAGCGCATGGGAAAGACAATTGAATCCATGTCCGTAGGTAACATACCGTTCCTTTTCCTGAGGAGTGAACCAGTATCGCACCTTTCTCAGGTAAAATTCACCCAGGCCGACAAGTGCTGTGACCACATCGGGAGAACCTTCGTGTTCGGCGAAGTCCGCAAGTCCCTGCAACAACCAGCCATTGCCGTACAAGGAAGCGCGATCAACCGCCTCCATCGTTTGCCCGGGACGATGGAAGCCCCCATCCTCACGCTGAAAGGACAGCACCCGCTGAACCACATGGCGAAGCCTCGGCTGAGGAATACCGCAGCGCTCGAGCATGGTCAGCGCATGTATCCAGCGACCTGGGACATCTCCGGAATAGTCCGGATAGTGAGAGAATCCTCCAGGGGCATACTCCACCGTGGCAAGAAGATAACGGTCAGAGTAAACGACCTCGTCATTGAGCCGTGCAGAAACCTCTGTCAGCACATTGGAAAGCCATCCCCGAACACAAACGTCATTCGTCTTTTTACCCATAGCACGTTTGCAAATGCCTATCATGCCCCTGTCGTTCATCGTGTCTGCAATCCCCTACCAAGTGGCGTAATAGAGTTGAACCCGTTCAGCCGGAAAATCGGCGGCGCTGATGCGCGTGGTGGCCACATTGCCGCCCACAAAGAGAATGTTGGCGCAACTGAAACCATGACGGCTCCCCGACATGACATTCGTGGAACTGGCCTGGCTTCCCGTGATGCGGGGCAGAAAAGCATTGAATGCGTCCTTTCCGAAAATCATGTCAATCCGATTCAGCGCGACATAGTAGTCAATGCACATAGGTCTTTCAGTTGGACGTGCGATGTTACATGTACGCCGCCACGTATGGTATAAAGTGTTCACCCAGTCCGTTGTCCTTGCCTCCTTCGCATTGTAGAGAGTGTCGTTCCAAGCATAACTCACCAATAAAGGCTGTGTCCAGCCATTTGGACGTGCAAAGGCAGGACAGGAGTAATAGCGATCCATGTTGTTCGTGTCAATTTTTCCATTCATGCTCTCCTGAAGACGCTCAAACCAAAGCGGCTGGCTGGGATGGCATGGACAACAGGCTGCCACCAGGTAGTCGTCGTTGTCATTCTCATACAATGCCGATGCAAACCCTATCTGCCTCTGATTGTTCACGCAGGAAATGGTACGCGCCTTTTGTCGAGCCTTGCCCAAGGCCGGCAACAACATTGATGCTAGGATGGCTATGATGGCTATGACGACAAGCAACTCGACAAGCGTAAATGTGTGTTTAGAGAAGCACTTCATGACGAGAACCTCCAGTTTCTACAGAAAATGATTTACATGCGGCTGTTGATTTCCGAATCAAAACTCTCTATGGTGAAGAGGGAACGTTCAGTTTCTCGCCCTCTTTCAGGCATAGCATTCCACCAGGAGAGAAGCCAAAGAGGGGTTCCAGTCCATTCCGAAAATCCAACCAGCAATTCTGGACATATTCCCCTTGAAAGAGTTGCGTCGGCGAACGCAATTCCAGTCGCCATGGCTCATGCGGCGTTCCAGCAGGAATCTCGACCTGGATATCAGCCAGGTGGTTCGGCGGTTTTGTCCGACCATTGGCAACGCAACGCCCGTCCGGGACGAAAAGTCTGTATTCCACAGGTCCGCCACTCAAGGTAAAACGAAAGGATAAGGCATGGCGCAACGGCAAAAGAAAAACCGATCTGTCGATGTGTTCCATGAAATAGAAGTGCGTGTAGCAATCGGGACGATAGCCAAGTGCCCCCAGGCGTCGGTTGTCAAACTGCACCTGATACCAGGGACCGACCTCGCCTCCATTGAAAATGACGCCAAGCAACCTTCGGCGATCAACAGGGTAGGTGAAATGCCGTTTTTGCCCAGAAGGGACATTCGCTGAATAGAGTTCCAGACCAGTTGTCGTATCGACGATTGCAACGCCAATGGATGTCCCAATATCCTGACAGACGTGCTTTACTTGGAAAGAGAGCGGCTGGTCAACGTCCACCAACACGTAGAAGACGTTTTCATGGCGCATCATGATTGGCTGAACTGGCAACGCCTCCGTCTGTCCGGCAAGCGGTTCCAGATGCAGCGGGCGAATGAGTTGATGATTGCATTCAGGAACCAGAGGCTTGACTTGGGTGACCTGGATAGTCTCCTTGTATGTCGCTCCCCCTGCTAGCCGCTCTGCGGCCGCAATGTTGGCTCTTCGGAATTCGGCAAAATACTCTTCAGGACTGGCAGAGCGCGGAAAATGGTTTCCGCCCTGCAAACGCATCGCAGAAAGAGGATAGAGTGTATAGCCGACGCCATCGCGCAGTGCTCCATAACATTGCCCTGCTATACATTCCACATAATAGCTGTTCACCCACAGCCATGGCTGCGCTATGTTGCGCGTATTCTGGCTTCGAATCCAGGCGATGGCCTCGCGGGCCTGCTTGTCATAGCCATTTCCTCTATACATGCACCAAGAATCCATGATTGCTGCTGTACTTCCATCCGCAAGATGCCTGACAAAGGGAAGATAGAGCGGCGTATCGCAGGCAGGCATCATCCCAAGAAGCAAGTAGGGATTGATCTCATGCATTTCTCGCTCAAAGGCCCTGGCCGTGAGAATCCAATCGTCCGAGACGGTCTGGACGTAGCATTCATCAAGATTCCGCTCCACCAGAATCCCATATCGTCTGACAGGCGGCGCGTCTGTCGGCAGCCCCTTTGTTGCGGCAAAGCGTTTCCAGCAATCATCGCAGTAGCACGGCAACAGCGAGCCTATCCATTCCAGGTCAAGTTTAACACTTTGTATTGATAAATCCGTCGCATACTTGGCAAGCACATAGGCACCCGCATATACACGGCGAAAAGTCGTATATTTCCTCAGGCAGATTCTGTCAGTCCTCTCGCCGACTTCATTGACAACGGACGGAAAATCCACGCCCGCTCGTATCCGAACAGGCGTAGCATAAGCATGAAACGCCAAGCCTGACTGACGCACCATGTCGCCAAGCCTGAAAAGTTCGGATATCTCTTCCTGCCCGTATTCCTGGGAAAAGATTTTAATGTCTATTGCGTTGAACCCCGCCTCCCGCATGGGGGACAGGCATTTTCCCACGATGTCATAGTTGTTCGCCCGCTTGTCCAGCCACCAACCGGCATAGCCGGATATGATGGGCAAATTTCCTGCAACAAGAGAAAATGCCGTCAGGATGTACGAAAGAAAGGAAAGGAATTTGAATTTCATCGGTCTGACATTGAGAAGGCTTTTTTGAACGATGGGATAAAACTCTTTGCAATGACAGGACACCTTTCTTGGACAAGTCAATACCCTGTTTTGCAATAAAAATTAATTTATACGTTTCAAGAAAGATTTCAAGCCTTTGGAATTTACTCTTCCTGCCTATTACTTGATGAATCCTGCGACAAAGGCGATGGATGTTTGAAACTTCCCAGTAGTCTTCCTATACGTTTTTTATCCACTCCAGCATCCGTGTGACGCTGAAAAACACGAGGGGCGCAGCCATACCGAGCATGGAATAGACGTGTGAAATGGCATGGATTGGCAAAGCCACATCTAGTGGCAATGGTTTCGACATTGTACGCCCCCGCGCCCAGCATCGTAATTGCAAGATCCATTCTCAGACGAAGCAAATACTCATAGGGGGAAATCTTGACAAAGTTTCGGAAATGATGACTAAAACTGCTGACAGACATCCCCGCAAAGGCCGCCATCTCCTCAATTGTCCAGGGATGTGCGCATTCCTGTTCGAGTTTGGGAAGGAGCCTGCAGATTGCATCGTGGGGACCACGCAAACGCTTATGGACATCCCCCCTTTTGGCATGCAAGGAAATCAACAGTATTATATTGAGCAAGTCCATGTGAATGCGCAGGCGTCGCCCGACTGCGTTGCCTTCCTGCAACGCAATGATGTCCTCTATCAGACGATAAACCATTGAAAAATCGTCTTCGTCCAAGTGCATGGGCATAGGGGACGGCGTGGTCAACTCGCGGTATCCCGGAATA
>JAFRLP010000255.1 GCA_017431185.1 Victivallales bacterium
CCGTAATCCGCCAGCTGGCGCTCGTAGGATGCGTCGTTGCCCTCTTCGGAGGAAACGCCCTGGACCTCATCCGCGAACAGCCAGCCGTCCTGCAAGACATTCGACATGATCTTGTTACTGATCAGTTTGTATGCATCGGCCGACCGGTCATAGCCCTTTTCGCCACTGCCCGAGGTCCAGTGGCGCTGGATGACATGGAAACGGCACTCGTTCTCCGACGGGAAGGCTCCCGTCTGCGGGTTGGCGTAGAAACGGTACACCTGCAAGGGCGCTGTAGTTTTCTCATCGCCAAGGACGATGCGCTGAACGGAGAGGAGGGAGTTGATGTGGGTGGGGAGGTGGTATTCAGCGTCCACCCGTCCCGCATAGACAGCATTCCATTTGTTGGAAAGGGTCTTTCCCTCGCTGCTCTGGTATTCATTGGCAATCATCAGAGGAACCTTGACGGATTCGGGCATGAAGATGCCCCAGATCTTGTCCACCTGCTTGGCGATGGAGTCGTTTTCCCCGCGCATGTCCCGATGGGTTCCGACCAGTGTGACAAAGGAGTCCAGCATTTGGACTTTGTTCTTGAGCCGCACCATGTCGTTGATCAGGAGCAGGAAACCGAACATGAGCAGGTAGAGCGGAGCGACAATCAGGAACTCCATCAAGACCGAGCCGCCGTCATTCCCAGTGGTAGATTCAATTGGAACCCTTCGCCTTGAAGACATTTTTCTGCTTGGTGTTCTTGAGATTGTTCTTCATGTTGATGAGCGTGGGCGAGTCGCCGCCGTCGTTGCCCAGGAAATATCCCGACGCGCCGGACAACTGCCCACGCATCTGGTTGATGCTATTGACGAAGCCGCCAAGGTCGGCCTTCACCGTGCCCACCACCGAGTCCAGCAAATCATCCCAGAAATCGGTGACGCCTTTTATGACCGTGTTCACCAGGTTGGACAGGAAATTCTGGACGAAATTCTTGAGTTTCTCGGCCAGGTTGTTGAGGGTTTCGGTAAGCTGGCCCATAAGCTGGGTCATTTTCTCGGTGAAAGTTCCATCCTTCAGGGCGTTCCAGCAGTTGGTCAAGGCTCCGACCACCCCGCCGCCATCCAGTCCGATCGCGTTGAACAATTCTCCCAGGACGGGGAATTTCTGCCCCAGCTTGTCCAATTGCTCGCCGATTTTCTTTTCGAGTTCGGAGGTGCCGATGGTGGTGCCCAAGTCCACAATACTGTTGAGAAGGTTGTCTGTATCGCCGTTGAGAATCCCGTCCATGATTCCCTTGGCCTTGTCGCCGGCCTCCTTGCCGAATTTGTCCTCGATGATTCCGGAGACGAAGGAGGACGCACCGCCCTTGGCGGAGTCCCAGGCTGCCTCCCAGTCGCCCTCAAGCAGATTGTTGACGGAGTTCATCACGTCCTGCTTCTGTTCGTCACTGAGGTTGGTCTTATCAAGGAGGCTGGCCACTCCGTCCTGTGCAGCGGCCTGCGCCATATCGCCCAGGCTGCCTGTAATGTCTCCCAGTCCCTCTCCTTCGGCGATGGAGGTGATGAACTGGTTGACGGCCTCAGCGGTGTTGGGCGGCAGTTTGTCGTTGACGAGCTGCTGCAACCCGTCAGCCAGGGCCTGGTCAACCGTCATTTCGCCATTGGCGATTTTCTCGGCGTATTCACCGACCTTCTTCGCGTTTTCCTCACCAATGTACTTGCCAAGCTGGTCGGCGACCTGGGAGATGGCGATGTTTTTGCCAAGATCCACGAGCTGCTCGCCAAGACTGCCTGCGTCCCCACTCTTGTCGGCAACAGAGTTGATGAACTTGTTGACGGCATCGGCGGTACCGGTCGGCAATTTGTCATTAACAAGATCCTTCAGCCCATCGGCCAGTGCCTGGTCAACACTCATTTCGCCATTGGCGATTTTCTGGGCGTATTCACCGACTTTCTTTGCGTTGTCCTCGCCAATGTACTTGCTAAGCTGTTCGGATGCCTGGGAGATGGCGATGTTCTTGCCAAGGTCCAGCAGAGAGTTGCCCTGCGCCCCTGAGTCCGCTGCTTTTCCCGACTTGTCCGAACTACCATTCTCCTTGCCAGATTTGTCTGAAGTGCCATTCTCCTTGCCCGACTTGTCCGAAGAGCCACTTCCCTTGCCGGGCTTCAAGTCCGACTGGGTTTCCGACGCCTCACTCATGAAACTCTTAAGATAGTCGGACAAGGTGTCGGCGGAAGCCACCAATTGGAAGGAAACCAGAACGGCCAGTAAAAGACGCAACAACTTGTTCATCATTTGCCCTCCTTCGCCTTGTTCCAGGCAGCCATCAGTTCCTCGGAGGCCATCAGGTCATACCATTCCAGAATGCGGACGTTGCCAACCTTGCGGGGAATCGTCACCGTGACGATGACACGCGGCAATGCCGAATTGAAAAACACCATCAACGTCGCCTCCTTCCCAGGAAAGAAGCAGTACGGGATGAAATTCTGCCGCAGTTCCGGAACCAACTTCACAAAATGCGGGATGAATTGCGCACCGCCATCCTTGAAATAGGGCACCATCTTCTCTTCGTGTCCTGCAGTCAGGTATTTGGAAATGCGGCGTGCCTCCCGCTGCATCGGCTTGTTCTGCATGAACTTGAGCCACAGCTTGAGCCGGACTGCCGAACGAATCTGAATCTGCTCCGTGTCCTTGAGATCCCCCACCATCAGGCGGGCCAGTTCCGACGCGGCCTTGGGAGCATAGACATCGGTGTAGTGCTTCTGCGTGCGGGCGCAGACACTCCAGAGATCCACGGCATACGGATTGGCCTTCGGCATCGTCCCCTCCACATCGGTCAACTCGGTGGCATACGGCTCGCCACGGAACTTGCGCCCGCTGACCAATGCGAAACGCTCCACCTTCGGGACATCGGGAAGCCCCGTGGAGTACAGCAGCAGGATGGTGTCCCAGAACGGATTGTAGAGGGCGGAGTTGTTGGGGTCCTTGCCCGCCAGGATGACGGTGCCCAGGAAGAAATCGCTGAGCTGCTCCGCGGAAAACTCATTGGCGACACGCTGCCATCGGAGAGCGCCGCGGGGGGCGAAAAACGCCTTGACCGCCGCAGCCGTATCCTGGCAGGCCATTTCGCGGAACGTGGCCGCAGTGTAAACGACCTTCATGCTCTGTACCGCTTCAGGGGAGACGGGCTTCGCCTCCTCCGCCGCAAAGGTACTCAAAGATGTCATGCCAGCGCCTATCGCCAGCAAAAGGAATCGCTTGACTCTATTCATGGTGAAATGCTTTGGACTAGTTATCAGTTGTCAGTTGTTAGTTGTCAGTGTTCTACATCTAGACTTCGACAACTGACAACTGACAACTAA
>JAFRLP010000256.1 GCA_017431185.1 Victivallales bacterium
AAAGCAGATTGCTGCGGAGGTGTTTGGGGGGTGAAGGGAATGAAAGGATTTCCTGGTAAAGTTTTAGCGCTTCTTGCAGATTCCCTTCGTTTTGGAGGAAATAAGCATAACGAATTCGCGCTTCCAGACGGGCCGGGTGGTTTTCCTGCAAGGGAGCGGATGCCAGCTCCTGGTAAAGCTTCAAAGATTCTGATGTCTGTTGGAGTGCCTGGTGGCAGTAGGCAAGCGCTAGCATCGCCTCTTCACGATCTATGGAGTCATTGGCAGATTTGATCAATTCATGATAAACAGTTGCGGCGTTCGCATAGTCCTTGAGGTTGAAATGGCATGCGGCAGATAAACGCAGAAATTCCTCTCGTTGCGGGGATTTAGGGTATTTTTTAAGATAATCCTGAACCGCCCCGATGGTCTCGGCGGTACGATGCTGTCGATCCAGAACGGCGATTTTGTATTGCATCACTGTGTCCGCGTAGGGGTGATCCGGATAACGTTGAAGGAAAACGTTGATCTGGGGCAATAGTGTCTCGTCAAATTTCCGCGTGTAGAGTTCTGTGATATAAAGATACAGGTCATCCGGCGTCAGGGAGGCTTCGTAGTCTTCTGCATGGAAAGAAGACAATACCGCCAAGGAAAAAAAACAAAACAAAAATAAACGTGAAAACCTGGTCATGGCTTACTCCAGATCTCAAAAAATCAAGGCGTGGCATCCGGTGCCGATGGTGTTGTGGTGGCAATTGAGACGTTCCACACATTGGCACCGCGGCAAAGGTCCAGAATGTGGACAAGGTGCTGGCAACTGGTGTCACGGTCTGGGCGAACAATGCATGGCTGGTCCTTGAAAGTCGTGGCGATGGCCCCCAGGATTTCCTTCAACTGGGCATCCGATACCTCGTTGCTGTTGATGAAGACCTTACCGTCTCGGTCGATGTTCAGGATGACTTCTCCGTATTGACGAATGTCGTTCTCCGATGCATTTGCGGCAGTAGGCACTTTGATCTCCAGCTTGTTATCCCATTGGGCGAAGATGGTTGCCGCCATGAAATGGATCAGCAGGATGAAGACGATGTCGAGCATTGGAGCCATCTGGAAGCCAGCACCGTGTTCCTGAAATTTCTTTTTGAAGTCCATGAGAATGCTAGTAGGCTAGTGGTTGCACACGGAATTCGATCCTAATGAGGATTCTGAAAGTAGAAAAGTTATTTTTTCGCACTGGCGAGTCGACGCATTAACGTTGCGCATTGTCCTTCCAAGTGGCTGGTAAGGCGGTTGAGATGCCCGCGGAAGATGGAGTAGGCAGCAATGGAAAGAATGCCGACAATCAGACCGCCGAATGTGGTGAACATAGCTTGGGAGACACCGCTGGTCAGGCGGGCGGATTTGTTGGCCAGGCTGATGCCGGCGTCCAGTCCGGTGAACGATACCATCATTCCCCAGACAGTGCCAAGGAGTCCAATCATTGGTGCGATGGTGCCAATGTCCATCAGGTATTGGATTTTTGTCCAGAGCTGAGCGACTTGCCGGGATCCTTCTTCCTCCATGGCATTCTGGATGGGCGACAAGTCGATTTTTTCTGCATTTGGCGAGGAAGCCAGCAAGCCGGCGTTGATGATTCGGGCGGCCGGAGAAGAATTGGCGGCGGCCAGCTCGGCCAAACCCTCGACATCACCATGGTCTGCCAGGTCTTTGGCCTGATTTATGAATGCAAGTGGGCACAAGATGTTTTTGCGCAGGGTGAACAAATAGAAGAGAATCAACATTACGGCAATAAATGAGAGCCCGACAAGCACATACATGATGCCTCCCCCCTTTGTGATGATGTCCATCATGGTCAAATCGGGGGCGTTTTCCATCATCGGTGCCGGTGAGGCGGCTTCTTGGGCATTGACCATGACCGAGGCTGCATAAGTCAACAGTGCGTAACGAAAAGCGGAAGGTTTCATGGCTTTCTAAGAGTTATGGAATTAAAATGCGGTGAAGAAGGGGAGGGGCAGCAGGCGGCTGGTAGTCCATATGCCCCGTTAGGGAGTGTCGACGTCCTCGGAGGGAGGCAAGTCGGATTCGGTCTGTTGTTGACGAAGCAGTTTTAAATAGTTGGCGGGGGCGATGGCACCAAAGGCATAGAGAAATGCCAGTGCGGTCACGAACCAGGTGAAGGCATCGGCCCAGCCACTTTGGACGAGAGCGAAACAAATGAAGACAATGAAGAGGATGAGAAGCATTACCCGGAAGCCCCGAGGCAGAGAAGGCCATAGGTCCTGGCCGAAATGACGATACGGCAGGTTTGAAACCATCATGATGGATGCCAGGAAAACAACGAAGGCAGCCAGCCAGCTGATGAGAGGGTGGTTGAGCTGTGCGGAGACTATGGCGGCGGAGCCGGCTAACAAGGCACCGCCAGGAGAAGGAAGGCCTTGGAAGATTCCTCGGGGAAGGTCCACAGTCGGCTTGAGAAAACGGTAAAGGCGGAAAAAGACACAGACTGCATAGAACACGGCTAGGGCTGCTGCAATAGCCATGGGAATTGGAGCATCGTTACGTGCAAGCCCGATGATGATGATGCTGGCATTTGCCAGTCCAAAATTCGTTCCGTCCGCAATGTCGTCGTAGATGGCTCCGTGATTGGTGGAGCCGTATTTGCGGGCGAGTCGGCCGTCGAAGAGGTCGAAGAACTGTCCAAGGAAAATCAGGATGAAGGCCAGGATATGGTTGTTGGGGAAGCGGGCGGGCATCCAGGCAATGGCAATGGCGCTGATTCCGCAGAGGAAATTGAGGAAAGTCAGGCTATTGGCATACCAGTTGCTTGGAACGACTTTGCAATATAGCGAAAGGAAGGCCAGGATGGTGCAGGCCTGCATCAGGCGGGTGACCACTTCGCTGTTCAATGAGGTCAAAGGCGGAAAGAGGGGATGATTTTGGGTGGTAAGGCAGAACTGGTAGAAGGCTAGGATGGAAATCAGGATGGTCACCAAAGCGGTCTTTACCTTGCCGAAGGAGTTGGCGGCCTTCTTCTTGCAAAAAAGGCGGGAAGATTGTCCAAGAATGTCCAATGTGCAATACAGGCAAACCCACCCGATTGGCAAATGCGGGGAGACTACATTGGGGCTGGAACCTATCGCCAGGAAAAAAAGCGGCGGGAAAGACATGCATTTGTCCGCCAGAGGGTCGAGCCATTCACCGGTAGTAGTGGAGAGGTCACAGTTGCGAGCGATGGTCCCGTCAGTCAAATCAGTGATCATCCAGAAGGCAAACCAGATGATGGCTATTCCCCAGTGTCCATTTGAGGCCATCCAGATGGCAATGAGTCCCTGAGGGATGCGCAAGCAGGAAATGCCATTGGGGTGCAACAGGAAATGATGCCGGATGAAGGTCTGGCATCTCAGGTTGCGCGTTACGGTCAAGACCAGTAGGCGCTCAATGGCGAGCATGACCAGTACTACTGAAATGATGATGATGGTGTGAATCATTCTTGATGCGGATTGCCTATGGCAGGCATTTGCCCGTCTCGTCTCCGGATTTTCACCGTGTCCAGCCGACGTGGTGAAGCGGCGAGGATGTCAATGAGCAGTTCTTCTGTTTCAATGTGCTCGCCGGCTTGCGGGATGCGCCCCAGGCTTGCCATAATATAACCTCCCAGAGTGTCGTAGCCTTCCTCTTCGGAGATTTCCATATCCATGAGCTGGTTGAGCTCCCAGATGGTCATGCGCGCATCGGCGACCATGCTCCCGTCTGGCTGGGGAGTATTGCGATTGGCGGGAGCGTCGTCGCGGTCAAACTCGTCCTGGATTTCTCCAACAATTTCCTCCAGGATGTCCTCGAAGGTGACAATTCCGGCGGTACCTCCATATTCATCCAGCACAACCGCCAGATGTATTCGTTTGGCACGGAATTCCTCCAGCAAATCGCTGACATTCTTGGTGTCCGGA
>JAFRLP010000257.1 GCA_017431185.1 Victivallales bacterium
ATTGGATTTATGGATGAAGGCATTTTAATTGAAGAGATTTCAAGGGAAAACCTATTTAAAAGATTGAATAAATTAGTGGAGTTTGAAGTGTCTGATGTTGATTTGGCCATAAAAAGCCTTGGTCTCATCATCCCCGTTGATGTACGCATGGTAATACGCCGAAAGGAGTTTCGCGAACTCGAAGCCATGAACCAGTTCGCTGACGGAGGCGGTGACGGCGTGTATCCGCCTGTCAACTTCCCGCGTCAGGGCAGGGTCGCCAGGCGCAAGCCCCGTCTCCTGCGCGGCCCCGCCTTGGAGTGTGCTGATCCATCTGTCCAGCACCAGCGTCAGCGCCCCGCCTTCGGGCTTGGTCTTGGTCGAGAGGTTGCTGACCAGCTCCCTGTAGGTGGCAAGCCCCTGCCCCCTGGTGCCCTGAAGACGCCTCTCCGGCGACAAATCCGCGTCGGCGACGATGAATCCGCGCTCCATCACGTAGTTGCGTATGGTCTGAAGCAAAAAACTCTTCCCCGAGCCGTATCTGCCTACAATGAAGCGGAACGCTGCACCGCCCTCCGTGATGATATCGACATCGTGGAGCAGCGCCTCTATCTCATTTTTGCGCCCCACGGTGATGTACGGCAGACCGATTCTCGGCACCACGCCGCCCTTCAGGGAGTTCAGGACGGTCTGCGCGATTCGCTTCGGATATTTCATTACAGGCTGGTCGTTCATCTTCATTCGTCTCCAAGAAGTCTGGCAACGTCCTCCCGATAGTCCTCCACCAGGGAAAGGACGTCATTGTCAATGTCAAGCACATTGTCGCCGATTTCGTCAAACAGGGTCTCGTTGACGGCGTCGGCGACAAGGGATGGCATCAGGCGATGCGATTTGATGAGTTCCGCAGGGGATTGCCCCTGCAAAAGGATTCGCAGCACCTGGGCGTGAAATCCGTCCAAGTGCAGAGAGGAGGAATCAGCGGTATTTTCGCCAGTGACAAGAGGGTGCGCCATCGTCGCCGCGGGCGGGATGTCAGGCGGTCCCTTCACAGGTTCGTCCTCCGCATCCCACGTCATGGGCAGGGGGGGGGCAGCCTGCGTTTCATCTTCCGTGAGAAGGCTGTTCTGGGTGAGAAGAGCCTCCTTCCGAATCTGCTCCAATCCCGAAAGGTCAAGGGTTATTTTAGGCCTGGACGCCTCCTGCGCGGCCCTTTTCTCCGATTCGATGAATGCCTCCGCAAATGGCATGGCCCACTCCTCCTCTTTCCTTTTGCGCAGAGCGTGGCCGGTCTTCAGGTATTTTCGCAGCATTCTGTCTGTCTCATGCAGGTATTCCCCCAACCTTGTGGCGTCATGGAGCAAACCGGGATATTTCACTTCCTGCCAGTTGCCCCCGCGACATTGGAAACGATGAATGTCATTCAACGGATAATCCCGATCCGCCGAATCCATCACCGAAAAACAAAAGGCGTTGTAGAGAGGCATCCATTGACAGACCATCTGCACACCGAAGCAGATGGTGAAAATGTCCGTCCCCTCTTTCTGACGGGAGCGCGCGATGGCGCACCTCCAGGCTTTCGCAAAGAGAGTTCTTCCCCGCTCTCCATGCCTGGTGACGACGGGCGACAAGTCGATTTTCCGTTTGGAGAAAAAGGAGAGCGCGGCAAAAACCTCCCCGTCAGTGTGCCCTTCAGGATCCTGAAGGGCCATCAGCGCCTTGTCCGTCTCCAGCATTTCAGAAGGGACAAACTGAATCGTGACCTCCAATGGAAAATTCTTCACCACAGAGTATTCCAGCATCCAGCGGGTGAGATAGCCTTCCATTTTCCTCCTGTCCCCAATGCCTGAATCAAGATAGCCGGCCTTGAATTCCTGCAGTTTCCTGAGGGTCTCCTCGGGGGATGGGACTCCGAAGCCGTTGAGCAGTTCGTAGATGTAGAGAAAGGCGAAGGAGGTTGACGTGCGGCGGTATTCGCCGCGCCGCACCCAAGTGCGCCAGGTGAAATACCCCCGCAGTTGGCTGATGTTCAAATCGTGGTAGGTCGGGAAGAAATGAAAGAAATCGCCCTCCCATGGCGCATTGTCCTCATAGTTCTCCATGAACTTGGCCTGACGGCAAAACAATTCGTATCTCTTCTGGATGTCCTTGGAACCTAACAGATTGTCCATCCTCCGCATGTCGCGGAGCATGGCGGGCAACGCATGATTCTCCACCTTTCCGCGGGGAATCCCTGTCGGCACGGCGGTGTCCCGATATGTCGCACCGCCCTGCGCCACTCCCCTGCTTTGCGCCGCCGTGAACAACTGCTTTTCCAAGAGGAGCGCCCTGTCGAAAAGGGAGTACACAACAGCCGCATCCGTCTCCCTGCCAAACCTGACGCCAACCCATTTCGTCCATTGCATCCTGAATGGACGGGAAAGGTACGGGATTGTCATCTGACTGGCGTCAGGCGGCCCGCATTTGATGTCGCACCGTTCAATCATCATGCCAGTTTCGGAGTCCCATTGGCGCATCAGCAAGGCGAGCCATTTGCCCGTGACCGGCTCGCGCAGAACAGAGAAGCCAGGGAAATCCGCCCATTTGCGCTCTTCCCTGATATGATATCTCTCTTCAGCGTATGTTGCCAGTTCCGCCAATTCCACGCCAACACCTCGTGAATGCACCTTCATGACAGGCTATCGACGCGGCCCGCTTTCCGAGCCAGGAGACTCGTCAGTCAGTCTCCAGCCAAGTTCCATGGCGAGTTCGCCAATATACGGGTACATCTCGTCCCCGATATATATTTCCGTGCGGCGATAGCGGGAGGTCTCGTCAATGGGAAGAACAAAATGGGCTGGGAATCTGAACACGAACACCCCATCCTCAGGCATGGTGTCCACTTTCACCTCGAAGGCAAGCGTGTCATCCTCATGCTTGATCAGATGCGCCCCGTCCAGTTGGTAGAATTGGTTCCCCACTTTCAATATTCCGTTTACGCTGGGCTGCTCCGTAAAACGCACCGGCAGATGCACATAGCATGTTTTCCCCACCCTGGACGGCGGAATCACAAAGCGCTTCACAACGGTGGTAGGGGCCCTTTCACTGCACACGAACAGCGTAAAGCGCTGAGGCTCCAGCAGCGGCCCGTGATCTCTGAGGATGGCGCAGTCCTGTTTCTCAAACACCAGGCATTGTCCATTGGGCCTTTCGCAGTTCAGCAATTGTGGCAGCACGTAGTGGCACCAAAGCGAGTATGCGCTGCCGCTGAGGAATACAGCCAGAAGCGCAACCCCACCATGGACAACCAACAGACGCCGGCGTTCAGAGGAGTTCGTCGTCTTGAGCCGTCCTGGCAGGCGCAATAGTTCCCCGATTGCGTAACCGCCGTAAATGCAGATGACCGGCAGGGTGACAAGGCGGAATCTGGACAGAATGTAGAACATCGCGGTGCCCATCCAGCACGCCAGCAGAAAGAACAGCAGCAGAAGATGCGCCGGCTTGTCAAAGCGGCGTTCCAGGAACAGTCCCGACAACGCAAAAAAGACCACCACAGCAAAAGGAAGCAAAAACGGCAACTTGAGTATTCTGCTTGTGCCTCCTTCGTCCTTCAGCGCGACATTATGGGATATCTCTATTTTGTTCCAGAAGAGAAGGCATTTGCGGAACTGCAAATCCAGGAAAAGCAATGGTTCCTGAAGGGCCCATTTGAAAATGCGCCCCGTGGCGGATACGCGCCCCTGTTCGGGGCGCAATTCCGTGTCAATCGTCCAGTTATGGTACGTGCGCGGGTACATCAGTTGTCCAGCGGGGGCCTCGGGGGAGTTGCCTATCAGCAGCACTCTCTCGCCGGCCGTGGATGGCCCCACCCAACGCCCAGCCCAATGGTAATTGCGTATGGAAAACGGCAGTCTGGGGAGGGTGAACACGAGGATGAAAGCCACGGTCAGCCCCAGGGTGCGCCAATGCATTTTGTTGCGCCAGACCAGCGCCGCCAGGAAGACGGGCAGCAGAAGCAGTGCATTGCCGCGAGTCAGTGTCGCCAGAGAAAGCACAAGTCCCGTCAGAAGCCATTGCCACCATCTGTTTTGCTTCAGGCAAAGCAATCCCAGCCAAAACAGAAGAATGAGCCAAAACGCCTGAAGGACCTCATATAGGGCGAATGGCGTGAAAAAAATGTGGATATTGTAGAGGGCCAGAAGCAAGGCGCTGAACAAGCCGGCGACGCGCCCAAACAATTTGGCCGCGCAAAGTCCCGTCAGACCGACCGTGCAGGCCCCCAGCAGGCATTGCAGAATCATGATTGGCCACGGGTTGTCTCCCCCCAGGCAGCGGCATAACGGAAGAAAGACGGTATAGTAGAATGGCTGGTACTCGAAATGGTCAGGCCAGTCCCCGACCCAAATGCGGCGCATCAGCCGGAGATAGTTGTCCATATCGCTTTTGTATTCTGGCTTGACCACGGCCTCGATGCCAGACAATTCCACGCACACGCCAAGGCGCAGCAAAAATGCCAGCAGCACAATGCCCAGCAATGTCCAGATGAAATGGCGGGACAGCCATTTGCCTAATCTTGCATCCAACATCTCTTTTCCCTTTTCCGTTATGAGCGCAGATGTCTTGGCAGAGAAAACAGTTTTCCCGTTTCCAAGGGGGGAACACTCCTGGTCCACCCTATCATTGCCCATTTGACATCTAATCTATATGAAAAAAGATGTTTTGCAATCGCGTAACACAGGATTGACGTCTCCACGGCGACTTTTTTTAACAATCCCTCCTCCTATAAAACACGGGGGGTGTCCACCCTGCCAGGGGCGCCACCGTGCAGACGCGCACCTGCGTGTCTCCTGCTTTGTGGTGACGGCGGCGAGGACGCCGCCGCCACATTCTATTCAGTCACCGCTCCTGGACAGACGCCGTATTGGCCGCGCGGAGCGCGGCCTTCCAAACCTCTCTGTGAAACCAGGAACGGGTGTCTGGTTTGACAGGCAGTGCTCCGCACGGCCAGTATCAGTCGATGAGGGGAGCGGCGGCGGCCCGCCGCCGACATAATGCACGAAACAAAAAGCAGTGGCGGAAATACCGCCGACACACCAGGGTGTTTCATAGGAAGGAAAGGAAG
>JAFRLP010000028.1 GCA_017431185.1 Victivallales bacterium
CGGCCTTGCAAACGAAAAAGCCAGAAAAACCGAAGTTTTTCTGGCTGGATGAGGATTTTTTTGACGGAATCAGGTGCTTTTAGTGACAAAAATCACAGGAAGTTCACAATAATTCTTCTTCATTCTTAAGGATTTGGCAAGAGGCTATTTCCATTTCTACGGTTTTGCTGTATAGTAATTCTCAAACGAAAGACGTTAGCCATGAATCGGACAAGTTTGAGGTTGAGTTCCATGACATTCCTCGATATTCTCGACAAATACCGAACCCAGTCATTTTCCGAACAGAACAAGGGGACGCGATTCGAACGTCTGATGAAAGCCTGGCTTCTGACTGCGCCGCAGTATCGGAATGTCATACAGGAGGTCTGGATGTGGTCGGATTTCCCGTTCAGAAAGGACTTCGGCTCTGGCAACGATGTCGGCATTGACTTGGTTGCCCGCACAGTCGATGGCGACTACTGGGCTGTCCAGTGCAAGTGCTACGGGGATACGCAGATTACAAAGGCAGCAGTGGACACTTTCCTTTCGACCTCCGAAAAGCGGTTCAGGGATGCGGAACTGCAACAGGTCGGATTCACGCATCGCCTGTGGATTTCGACCTCGGAACACTGGTCAGGCGAGGCGGTCAATGCCTTGCAGAACCTCGCCATTCCAGTCAGCAAAGTCAGCCTGTACGATTTGGAGACCTCGCCCGTCGATTGGAGGAAACTGGAGGAGGATGTTCACGGTGGCGTCGCCGTCCTGAAAGAGCGGTCGCTTCGGGAGCATCAGCAGAAGGCCGTCAACCTGTTCCACGAGCATTTCCTTTCCCATGACCGTGGCCGTCTCATCATGGCGTGCGGAACCGGCAAGACCTTCACTGCGCTTCGCATCGCGGAGAATGAGACAAACGGCCAGGGGCTCGTACTGTTTCTGGTTCCCTCCATTGCGCTTTTGAACCAGACGCTCATCGAGTGGTCAACCTTTGCGGAGAAGCCGATACGGCCAGTCTGCATCTGCTCGGATGTGGAGGCGTCGCAGAAGAAGACGCAGAACGATGACGCGTCTTTCCGCATTGAGGACCTTGCTCTTCCCGCCACGACCAATGTGAAGGAAATCATGCGTCAGTTCCACCAGCGCAGGCATCAGGAGTATTCCGGGATGCTGGTTGTGTTCTCAACCTACCAGTCCATCGACCGAATCGCAGAGGCGCAGAAGGCATTGAACCAGATTGAGCCTGACGCCTGCGTCTTCGACCTCATCATCTGCGACGAGGCCCATCGCACGACTGGCGTCGCTTTGAAGTCGCAGGATGTGGTCAGGGGCGGCTATGACGAAACATCCTTCACCAAAGTTCACGACAACGATTTTCTGAAGGCTCGGAAACGCATGTACATGACCGCCACTCCGCGTCTGTACCGAGACGACGTGAAGGAGAGGGCAAAGGAGGCCGAGGCATATCTCTGCTCCATGGACGACCCTGCCATCTACGGCGAGGAGGTATATCGCATCGGATTCGGGGAGGCGGTCGAGAAGGATTTGCTCTCCGATTACAAGGTGCTGGTTTTGACCACGCCGGAAAGCGAGATTCCAGCCGAATTCCAGAAGGCCATTGCGGACTCCAACGGCGAGATTCAGGCGGACGACATCGCCAAGCTCATCGGCTGCATAAACGCACTCTCCAAACGGATGGTTCTGGACGAGGAACTGGTCAAGGCTTCCGACCCGTCTTTGATGCACACGGCTGTCGCCTTCTGCCAGAAAATCAGCGTTTCCAAGCACATCAGAGATGTCTTCAATCAGCAGAAGGACACCTACTACCAGACATTGGACGAGGAGACACGCGCAAAACTGGTGGCCGTCGAGGCAGACCATATCGACGGAACGATGGGGGCGGCCCAGCGTCAGGAGAAACTGAACTGGCTGAAAACCGTGCCGACGGGAGGCCATGCCTGCCGCATCCTCACCAACGTACGCTGCCTCTCCGAGGGCGTGGACGTGCCGTCCCTAGATGCGGTGATGTTCCTCTCCAAACGCAATTCCCAGGTGGATGTCGTGCAGTCTGTCGGTCGCGTCATGCGAAAGGCCCCTGGCAAGAAATACGGCTACATCATCATCCCCGTCATCATTCCGGAGAACATGAGCGCGGAGGATGCACTGGACAAGAGCGACAGCTACGCCGTGGTCTGGACAGTCCTGAACGCCCTTCGTGCACACGACGATCGTTTCAATGCCGAGATCAACAAGATTGAACTGAACCGCCGCCCGCAGGCATCCTCCGTCATCAAGCACACCCATGCCATCGGTGGCGGAAACGGCGATTCTCAGGAGTCCCACATCATCGTCGATTATCCGCCCCTCCAGCAGAAACTGGTGCAGACGGAACTGAACCTCAAGTACGAGAATCTCCAGAACGTCATCTTTGCGAGGATGGTCAAGAAAGTCGGAACGCGCCGCTATTGGGAACTCTGGGCAAAGGACGTGGCCAACATCGCCGAACAGCACATCGCGAGAATCCATCGCCTGCTTGACGAAAACGAAAGCCATAGGAAGGCGTTTGACAGTTTCCTGACTGGGCTGCGGAAAGACCTGAACCCGTCGGTCACCAAGGACGAGGCTGTGGAGATGCTGGCGCAGCACATCATCACCCAGCCTGTCTTCGATGCGCTCTTCGGCAACTACTCCTTTACCAGGAACAACCCAATTTCACAGGCCATGCAGGGCATCATCGACCTTCTGCACGAGGAAATCCCTTCCTCCGAGGCAGAGGTGATGGCGCGATTCTACAAATCCATTGCGGAACGCGTGGCTGGCATCAACAACGCAGAAGGTCGCCAGAAGGTCATTGTCGAACTCTACGACAAGTTCTTTAGTTCCGCCTTCCCCAAGACCGTCCAGAAACTGGGCATCGTCTATACGCCTGTCGAGGTGGTGGATTTTATCATCCACTCTGTCGAGGACGTGCTCAAGAAGGAATTCAACCGCCATCTGACCGATGAGAATGTCCACATCCTCGACCCGTTCACAGGCACAGGCACCTTCCTGACGCGGCTGCTTTTGAGCGGTCTCATCAAGCCAAAGGACTTGGAGCGCAAATACCTCAACGAACTTCACGCCAACGAAATTGTTTTGCTGGCCTACTACATCGCATCCATTAACATAGAGAATGTCTATCACGATTTGGCGAAGAACAGCGAATATCAGGCATTCAGGGGAATCTGCTTGACCGATACCTTCCAGATGGCCGAGGACGAGAACGATGCCTCCAATACCCTCTACTCCGAGATGTTCACGCAGAACTCTAAACGCGTCCGTGCTCAGAAGAAGCAGCCAATCCAAATCATCATTGGCAACCCGCCGTATTCCGTCGGCCAAAAGTCGGCCAACGACAACGCACAGAACCAGTCCTACCCCAAGCTGGAAAGACGTATTGCCGACACATACGCAAAATACAGCACTTCAACCAATAAGAACTCGCTCTATGATTCCTACATCAAGGCGTTCCGTTGGGCATCAGACCGACTGGCTGATAATAACAATAGCGGCATCATCGCCTTTGTTTCCAACGGAGCATGGATTGACGGCAATGCGACATCTGGTTTCAGAAAGTGTCTCGCTGATGAGTTCTCTTCAATTTATGTCTTCAATTTGAGGGGAAACTGCCGCACATCCGGTGAAATGCGTCGAAAAGAAGGAGACAATGTCTTTGGCCTTGGTAGCCGCACACCAATAGCAATAACCCTGCTGGTGAAACGTCCAGACAAGTCAGGTCAGGCTTCAATCTACTATCACGACATAGGCGACTACATTCCCCAAAATGACAAGTTGAAACTCATCAAGGAACTTGGAAGCATTTGCAATCCGTCAATGGAGCTATCCTCAATTGCTCCCAACAATGATAATGATTGGGTGAATCAAAGAGACGGAGTTTTTGAGACGTTTATTCCTATTGGCGACAAGGAAAGCAAAAGCGAAAAGACAGTTTTTTTACCTTGGTATTCCTGTGGTGTCAAAACAAATCGCGATCCATGGGTTTATAATTTCTCCAAAGCCAAAGTTGATACCAATATTTCCTCAATGATAGCCATTTATAACGAGAACGTAACCAAAATTAAACAAATCGCCAATGATGACTTGAACGAAGCAATTATTGAACAAAACATCACCTTGGATTCTACAAAAATCAGTTGGAACAGAGGATTAAGAAATGATTTAGCCAAGTTGCGTCATCACGATTATCATCCTGAATATATCAGAATAGCAATGTATCGCCCCTTTGTCAAACAACATTACTATTTTGACCGTAATTTCAACGACATGATGTACCAGATTCCCAAACTATTTCCCACTCCCCAAAGCACCAACTTAACCATTTGCGTTTCAGGAATAGGAGCAAAGACATTTTCAACATTTATCACGAACACAATTCCAGATTTACATATCTTGGAATCTGGAAGCCAATGCTTTCCTCTATACTACTATGAAAAACAAGAAGAAATGCAGCTTGGCCTGTTTGATAAGCCTGAAGAAGGTTTCATCAAGCGAGATGGCATAACAGACTTTGCACTCTTGAGAGCGCGTGAAATGTATGGACCAAAGATCATCAAGGAAGATCTCTTTTACTATGTGTACGGATTGCTGCATTCGCCTGACTATCGACATCGATTTGCGTCGGATTTAACCAAGATGCTTCCTCGAATCCCATTTGTGGAAGAAATACCGACATTCCAGAAGGTAATGAGAATTGGTCGAAAATTGGCAGAACTTCATCTGAACTATGAGACAGCACCATTCTGGCCGGATTTGTTGTTGAAGGGGGACACAAATAATCATCGAGTTGTAAAGATGCGGTTCGGGAAAGACGGCAAGCAGAATGACAAACGGGTTATATGGCTCAATGATTCCCTTCGTGTGGAGAACATACCGCTACAGGCATACGAGTATGTTGTCAATGGGAAAAGCGCATTAGAGTGGTTGATGGAACGCTATGCTGTGACCACTGACAAAGCCAGCGGCATTGTGAATGATGCCAATGCCTGGGGATTGGAACACAGCAATCCGCGTTACATCCTTGATCTTCTGTGCAGCATTGTGACCGTCAGCATGGAGACGCTGAAACTGATTTTTGAACTTCCCAAACTGGACTTCGACAAGGCTTGATTCAGTTCAAAACTCCCAATGCGGCAGCTGAGACACCAAATCCACCGTATCGACACTGACCTGGATAATGCGAAGAAGCAATTCAAGGATATAGCGAGGATTCTCTGACCATTGGTTCGGGTCATTGACAATCCCGCTTGCTTTGTCAGTTGAAATGGCATAGCGTTCCATAATCCATTCGATTGCCGACTTGCCGTTGAGTACATAGTCGTATGCCTTCAATGGCACATTCTCTATCTGAATGAAATCGTTGAAGATAATGGTGCGCTTATCGTCCTTGGATACAAAGCGCATCTTCTCCACGCGATAATGTCTGGTGCTCTCGCCTTGAACAAGCACATTCTCGGTCATTGGATATGTTTCGTAGTTCAAATGGATGTCGGCCAATTTTCTGCCTATATTTTGGAAAATCTTAAAGGTCGCATAATTCTCTGGCAAGGGAATGTGCGGCAACGACTTTTTTAGGTCGGCAGAAAAACGCTGGCGATAGTCAGGGCTATGCAGAAGGCCATAGACATAGAAAAAGATGTCCTCCTTTGTAACCTTTGGGTTCAACTCCCGGCCACGCTTCAAGATGAAGTCGCTGATACCATCGTGACGGATGTAGCCGTCAACACTTGCTCCGCCATCTCCAAAGTCAAACTCTCCCTGCTGTTGTGTCTCCTGCTTTTCGTAATAGTACAGGGGAAAACACTGGCTCTTTCCAATCAGTTCCAAATCGGGAATGATATTCGTGATGATACAAGAGAACTCTTTGGTTACACCGACTCCTGCACAACAAATCACCAAATTGGTGCTTTGGGGAGTGGGAAAAATTCTTGGCATTTGATATGTCCTTTCAAGTACAGACTTGTCATAGTAAAACACCTGTTTGCAAAAAGGTCGATACATGGCTTCAGTGAGTTGGTTCTGATGATATTCAATTGGAATCATCTTCTTGGCTCGTTCTTCCAATGTTCCAGACCAACTAATTTTTGAAGACAAGTACATTATGCTTTTATCTGATGTGTTTTTGAATCGCTCAACATGCTCATTATAAATGGCTATCATTGAGGAAATGTTTCTGTCAAGGGCCTGTCTGCCAAAATTATAAACCCACGCATCTCTAGCACTTGCACAACCTCTTGAATAATAAGGGACGAATACAGTATTTGTAAATTTATTATCTTTGTCTCCTATTGTAATAAATGTTTCGAAAAGTCCATCACTTTGATTGAGCCAGTCATTATCCTGATTGGGAGCAATTGAGGAGAGATTCATACATGGATTGCAGATAGAGCCAAATTCCTTGATAATCTTGAGTTTTTCCTCTCGTGAAAGATAGTCGCCTATGTCGTGGTAGAAGATGTTTACCGTCCCTTTCGCATTGGGCTTTTTGACAAGAATTGTGATGGCGATGGGGGTTCTGCTGCCAGAACCAAATATCTTTCCCCCCTCCTTGCGAGACAATTCACCCGATGTTCTCTGATTTCCCCTCAAATTGAAGACACCGATGGTGTTTTATGTTAAGGAATCCCGCAGACTGTCTTGTGGTTTGGGGATTACCTCAAAACTTCAGTTTAAGGAGTAACAGCATGGAAAAGAGAACGACGTTCGAACTCTGGTCACAGGCGTGGTTGCGTCGCAAAGAACCGTACATCAAGTACTCGACCTTTGCGGCGTACACCAACATCGTCATCAACCATCTCATCCCATACTGGGGAGCAACGGCATTGACGGACATCAGCGAGGAGCAGGTACAGGAGTATGTCCTTCATCTGGTCTCCAAAGGCCGTTTGGATGGCAAAGGCGGCATCAACGTCCGCAGCGCAAGGGACATCGTGGTGGTGTTCAAGGGCATCCTGCGAGATGCGGCACGGCTGAAGATGGTATCCGTTCCTTCTTTTGAACTGCACTATCCAAGAATCGACTACGTTCATCGGGTTCCTGTATTGAGTAGGGCGATTCAGATTCAACTCGTCAATGCCGTCCAATCCGACCTGACACCTGCCAGCAGCGGCATCCTGCTCTCGCTCTACACAGGACTACGAATAGGCGAGGTCTGCGCGTTGAGATGGGATTCAATCGACCTGAATGAAGCCGTGCTGAAAGTTGAGCAGACTGTTCAAAGGGTCTATATCAAGTCATCCCGGGACAAAGGCAGTTCCAAACTGCTGATAGGAAATCCCAAGACTCGCACCTCCAGACGCGAGGTTCCATTGTCAAAGGCACTGCTGGCTATCTTGAAACGACTGCCGAAAGCTTTGCCTGGCACATTCCTGCTCACAGGTACGGAACACTGCATGGAGGTTCGGACTTTTCGGAGTTATTACCAGAATTTTCTTGACCGCCATTCCATCCCTCGCATCAATTTTCATGCATTGAGGCACACCTTTGCCACGCGTTGCATCGAATGCGGGGCAGATGCTAAGACCGTCAGCGAACTACTCGGCCATGCAACTATTGCCATGACCATGAATCTCTACGTCCATCCGCATGTTGAGCAGAAGCGAAACTGTGTTGAACTCATCACGCAATAACCATTAACAAGAATTGATTAAAGTCCCTACGGTTCGCGACAAATGCGTACCGTAGGAAAAACGCCTCAAGAGAATTGCAGAGTCTGATGCTGTGGGTTGTTTTATCGATGAAAAAAAGAGCCCCACCCCAATGAGGTGAGTCCCTTTTGCATCGTCAATCGTCAAATGCCAATCGTTTGGATATAGGTGGCGGAACCGCCCTTGGTCTTCAGGACTTGATTGGTGTCTTGGTCAGGCTTCACCCAGTCGAGCACGGTGCCTCCAGCCTCGGCGTAGTAGGGCGTCACTAGGAAGTTTCCGTTGCCTTCTCTGGTCACGATGTAGTCACGCACCTTGAACTTCTTGCCTGTGTGAAGGTCAGTCATCTCGTCATTCAGAGAGGGGGTGTTGAGGAACGGGTAGAGAGCGTCAAGCACCTTCTGCTTGTCCTCGTCGGGTATGACGTACCGCTCCACCTCGCATCCGTTGGACATCTTCAAGGTCTCGGTCGGGTAGTCAAGGCGTTCCTGCGGGCCAGTAATCATCAGCAGCATCTCCCGCTCCTGCAAGCCCAGGCTGTTTTCCGGGTTGAAGTCAGGGAC
>JAFRLP010000258.1 GCA_017431185.1 Victivallales bacterium
AAGCAGAGCGCTCTGCGCCTCCAGGACATCACGGATTTCCGCGCGTCCCGCCTCCAGAAGCATGCTGGTCGAGTCCACGCGGCGGACGGCCAGCTTGACGGCCTCCCGCTGAATGACCACGCTGGAGCGGTTCTGCATCAGGGCGCGCAGACGAGTGCGGATGCTCTGCTTGATGGTGTCCTCCTCCCCCTGGAACGTGCGCACCGCCTGTTCCAGCGCAATGATGCTGTTTCGGTAGGAGTTTCGCTGGGAGGTGCGCTCCCACGGCAAATCGACGGTAAGCGGGGCTGACCAGAAACTGTTGTGGGCGTGCAGCGAGCCATGCGGTTCGCCCGCCTGGGAGAGAGTGCGCCCCTCCCCCATGGACACCGAGGCCCCGATGGTCAGTTCGGCCCGCAGGGAATCCCGCGCGATGAGCACCTTGCGCTGTGCATCCCCGATGCGGTCACGCAACGTCTGCAAATCGGGGCGATGGGTCAGGGCGATGCTGATGGCCTTGCCCTCCTCAATCTCGAAGGGGCCGCGGTCGGCGTTGTCGGGCGGAGTCAACTCCACGGGGGCGTCGGCTGCGGGCACCTCCCCGTTCTGGTAATCGGTGATGGAGCCATTCCCGCCCAGCGTCTCCCCCCATTTCTGAAGTTGCCTCAACTCCTCCGCATCGACCTCCACGGAGGCGTCAGGGGGCAGCCCCAGCAGGATTTTGAAGGAGTCCAGGCTGTTTTCGTAGGACTGCCGGGCGCGCACCCAATTGTCACGCGCCGCCAGTTCATTCTGCACGGACTGGTCAAACTGGTATTCGGGGAGCAGGCCGGCATCCGCCATTCGGCGCGAGCGGCGCGTCGAGGTGATGACACGCTTGTAATTCTCCGCCTGGTTCTCGATGGTCTGCCCCGCCTGCAGCACATTCAGATAACTGGTGGCGACGCTGACCACAAACGTGCGCTTGAACTGCTCAAACGCCCGCACCTGGTAAAGCAGATTGCGCTCCGCCTGCTTCAACGGCTCCAGCACCACAAACTCGCCAGACCCGCGCAGCAAGGGGATGGAGATGGAGGCGTCCGCCATCGGTCCCCAGCTGGAGCCATGCTGATGACTGAGCATCTTGACCAAATCCACGCTCAGGCTGGCAGTCAGTTCCGCCCCGTTGCGGAAGGTTCGGGTGACTTCGGCAAAAGCGTTTCCCGTCAGCCCATTGGTGCGGCTGCCATTGGCGGCGCTGCTGGTGAACCGCTCGGTGAACATCCCGCGAAAACTGTTCTGGAAATGATGGTCCTCCAAATCCAATGCCAGCGCGCACTGGAACAGGCTGTCCTTCTGATTTTGGAATTCACGGGAGTTGCAGGCCGCTATCATCAGGGCGTCCACCAGCGAAATGCGGATGGTCTGCGACGTGTCCCAACGGGGCTGATAGGCCTCCCCCTCCGTCAGATGCTCCGCATTGTTCCAGGCGAAACGCCCGCCCTTCTCGGAGGCCAGGTCGCGGATGCTCGCCGACGCAGGCGAAGACCGCGACAGCCCCTGGTCAAGAAACAGCCGACGCCGTAGCGTGTCCGCCGGAGTCTCCACGCGAATGCTCTCGACAGGCACCCCCTCGATTGCCTGGGCCTTGCGCAAATGCTCCGCCGCACGGCTGTCCGCCTGCTCCCGCCACTGCCGGGCGGTGCGGCATCCGCACCACACGCTCAGCAAAACAGCCGTCAAGCAATGAATTTTTCTCACTTTCACGACTCCTGGATTTGAATCCATATTCTAAATTTAAACGCATGAGCATACAAAATATTGGACAATGGAGATGAAAATATTTTCGCGATAATTTTAGCCATTTTCAGTTGTATTTTCCGATTTTTGAAGTAAGGTATATTCCATCAGCCCATAACCAGGATGAATCTCCCATGCCCAAGAACAAACAACCCATCGCCCGCATTCTGAAACTGGTTTCCATGCTTCGGGAAGGACTATATCCCAACCATCCGAAAATGGAGGCGGAGTTGAGCAAGATTGACCCGTCCAAAGTCTATGACTGCTCCCAGAAAACCATCCAAAGAGACGTGGAGTTTCTCAAGAAGCGCTACCATGCCCCCATCGAATACAGCCACAGGCATCGCGGATACTATCTGAGCGACCCCAATTGGCAGGTCGAGCTTCCACTGCGCGCCTCTGACATGGAGGCCGCCGCGCTGGGGGCCCGTCTGCTTCAGGAACAGGACAAGCAGGAGGAAGGCACGCTTCGGCTCAAGGCGGATGAACTCCTCCAAAAGGCCATGGAACTGCCCAGCAAGGCGCAAGGCGCTGTGCTGGAACTGCTGGCCTCCGCCGCGCAGATTCCCGTTGACCCTGAAGTCTTCATCCAGATTTTCCAGGCCCTGCAACAGCATAGGCAATTGACCTTGACATACCAGCGGGCCACAGACGGCAAGACGGTCACACTCATCGTCAATCCCTACCTGCTGTTCCTCAGCGAGGCGACCTGGTATGTGCGTGTCCAACGCCTGAACGACGAGCCGCCGCCCTGCTCGAAGGACGGAATCATCTCCCTTGCCCTGCATCGCATCGTCAAAGTCCTGGACACGGGAGCCAAATTCCGCAGGCACCGTTCCGTCACGGCGGAAATGTCTTCAGGGCGCCTGTTCGACTTGCCCACAGTCCATGGCGTGCAACTTCACGTGACGGGCCGCGCAGTCCTCTACGCCAAGGAGGCATTCCCAATGGCGGACATCCAGGAAAACGCGGACGCCTCCGTCAACCTCACCATCACGGATGTGGAGGAATTCCGCATCATCAGGTTTGTGATGACCTGGGGCGGCGAAGTGGTGGTCACGGCGCCGGAGACCCTGCGGCAGCACATCAGCAATTCAGCGCGCGCACTGCTGGAGGCCCATCAGTAGTCCTTGCCTCAGGGGCAGCCTGGATTTTCCGACACGCGGAAAAAATAACTTTTTTGCGATGCGTTGGTTTGACAAATCCATTGTCAGGCAATACAGTGTTAAGGGATACGTTGTCCACCAAGTTTTTTAGTCAGTCAAAATAAGAAGTGATGTCCGCATTCAACAGAGTCCGGAGATGACTTCGCAACTGTCAGGAGAGCAGAAAATGGCCGAAAACATCACCCCCGCCAAAGCCCCCGAAATGGTCGCCATCAACAGCAATGACGCTGGCAGAGGCACCGTGCAGGTCTGGGACAAAGTCATCATCGAAATCGTCAAGAAATACGCTTTGACCATCGAGGGCGTGGCGCGTCCCGCCCCGCAGACCCTAAGCGAAGGCCTGTCCAACATCCTGAGCCGCAAGCCCGCCACCCGCAGCATCGCTCTGGAATTGACGGATGAAGGATGCGTGGTGACGTTGTCCCTCATTCTGTATTTCGGGGTCAACATCCCCAGCGTCTCGAAGGCCATTCAGGATGTCCTGTTCGAGAAGATCCCCGCCATTTCAGGGTGCGCCGTCGCCAAGGTCAACGTCAATGTCGTTGACCTGGAAGAGGAGAAGCCCGCCGAAGAGGAGGAAGAGGACGCCGCGGTCGAAGCGCCGACCACTGATGCGAATCAGCCATAAGGAGCCGTCTTCAACGACTCCGAACCGGCTTTCATCAACCAATTGCGTCCCGGAACGGATGACTCCAGAAAGGACGCATTGGCTTGGCGCAAGCCTTGCGTAGAAAGCGAATAATCCAGGAGTGTATCTACCATGTTTTCCTTGGCACAACTAGAATTGCCCACTTGTGTGAGCGACTGCCCATACAGACAGTTTTGGCTAGGTCTGTTGTTGGGCTTCGTCTTGGGCCTGCTCGTCTGGGCTCTGGTCGCCATGCTGCGTTGCGGAAAGAACTGCGGGAAGGCCATCATGGTGGAGGACTCCAATCGGGGCAGTTTCTCCATTACCGTTTCGGCCATCGCCGCTTTCCTGAAGAAGATTCTGCATGAATATCCGAATCTGGAATTGCATGACATGAAGTTGAACGAAACCCGCAACAACGGCAGGGTCATGGATATCACGCTCAAGGTCGTCCAGGACACGGACCTGCTCAATGTCCGCAAGGAACTGCGCGACCGCATCTACGCGGAACTGGACTCGAAACTTGGCATTGCCGAGGAAATCTCCGCCATCAACTTCGAGGCAATCGATTTCACCGACAACGACAGTTCCTCATCCACGTCCGACAAATAGTCCTTCGCATCTTTTCGGATAACCCGACGCCTGGCAAAGTCAACTTTGCCAGGCGTTTTTGTAACGGCGGCGTCCTGGCCGTCGTCTGTGTTTCGTACATCGTGTTGGCCGTGCGGAGCGCGGTCTGCCAAACCATGAAACCAAGCACGAGTGGCGGATTCGGCAGACCGCGCTCCGCGCGGTCAATATCAGTCACTGAGGCATTACCCGTTTTTTTGGAAAACGACAGGAAAAAATGCCCTGTCCGCTTGCAAAGAACGTGCGTGGCGGTAAAGTAATGGTCGCACGATTTTGCGTACATTTTCGTAGCCCCAAGGATTGGATACAGCATGAAGACCGCGTTTGAATTGGCGATGGAGCGTTTTGGCGGAGGCCCGCTCCAGCAGTTTACCCCAGAGCAGAAGGCCCAGCTTGCCGAAGTGGACAGCTATTACGAGTCCCAGATCGCACAGGCCCGCTTTGCCGCGCAGGACCGCCTGAAGAAGGCGGAGGGGGACGCCGCGCAAATCCAGCAAATCAACGATGACCTGGCGGTGGAAATCCGCTCTTTGGAGGAACGCCGCGACCGCAGGAAAAAGGAGTTGCGCGACACCTTCTCGAAGTGACCGATGTACATTGACCGAGCAACCATCCATGTTCAATCGGGAGCGGGCGGCAATGGCGCCATCAGTTTCCGCCGTGAAAAGTACATCCCCAAGGGAGGTCCCGACGGCGGAGACGGCGGCAACGGCGGCAACGTCATCCTCCAGGCCACCAGCAGCGAACTGACCCTCATCAATGTCCGCTACCAGCCCGAATGGGCGGCGAAGCGAGGCGAAAACGGCGGCCATCGCGGCTCCACAGGAGCGCGCGGAGCCGACACGCTCATCAAAGTCCCCGTCGGAACCATGGTGTTTGACCATGAAAGCAGCGAATTGCTTGCCGACCTGGACGAGGAAGGCAAATCCTACCTCGCCTGCAAGGGGGGCCGGGGCGGCAAGGGGAACCTCCATTTCGTCACCTCCGTCAACCAGGCGCCGCGCTGCGCCCAGCCAGGCGGCCCGTCCGAGGAGAAAACCCTTGACCTGGAACTGAAGACGGTGGCGGATGTGGGGCTGGTCGGCTACCCCAACGCTGGGAAGTCCACGCTGATAGGTTCCCTGACCAACGCGCGTCCCAAGGTCGCGTCATATCCCTTCACCACGCTCCATCCCCATGTCGGCGTGGCGGTGATGCCAAACTTCCGCCGCTTCACCATTGCGGACATCCCTGGCCTGATTGACGGAGCCAGCGAGAACGTCGGGCTCGGACACGATTTCCTTCGGCATATCGAACGCTGCCGTCTGCTCTGCTTCGTGCTGGACATGGGAGGAGTCGATGGGCGCGACCCCATCACCGACTTGAAGCATCTGCGCACGGAACTGACCAAATACGACGAGGATTTGGCCAAGCGTCCAGCCATTCTCATCGCCAATAAGATGGATATGCCGAACGCGGAGGAACATCTGGCCACGCTCAAGGCCATGCTTCCCAAACTCACCATCTTCCCCACCATCGCGGAATTGGGCGAGGACGCCGACGCCATCCGCGAACTGATGTTCAACACCCTCCAGAAACTTCCTCCGGAACCACCAGAGATTCGCGGGAAGATACTGGCACGGCACCGCCAGCCGCAGCGTCCCGACACCGATGTGGTGGCCGAGGACGACGACTGGTAGCCCAAGGCAGGCACACTTTTTCCAACACCATCACCATAGGAGTTTCGATGAAAGTCATTGTCATCATGGCCGGTGGAACCGGCGAACGCTTCTGGCCACTGTCACGTCAGGACCACCCCAAGCAACTGCTGACCTTGACGGGAAGCGGCCAGTCCTTGCTGGAGGAGGCGGTGGAACGCAGCACCGCCGTGGTTCCTGCGGAAAACGTCTATATCGCAACCTCCCAGAATCTGCTGAAGCCCATCAGGGAGGCCAACCTGGGGATTCCCGCCGACAACATCATCGCCGAACCATGCAAGCGCAACACGGCGGGATGTCTCATTTTCGCGACGGCGACCGTTCTTGCCCGCACAGGTCTCTCCCCCGAGGAGGTCACCATGGGCGTACTGACCGCAGACCACCGCATTCCCGACACGGTTCCCTTCGTGCAGACCGTGTCCAATGCGCTGGAAAGCGCCGAGCAAAACGACGGTCTCATCACAGTGGGGATTCACCCCCAGCGTCCTGAGACTGGCTATGGCTACATTGAGGTCGCCGACGCCTCGGTGCAGGAAAACCAACGCATCTATCCAGTGGCAAGTTTCCGCGAAAAGCCGTCCCAGGAGGACGCCGCCAAATACGTCGCTTCCGGACGTTTCTACTGGAACAGCGGAATGTTCTTCTGGCGTGTATCCACCTTCCAAAACGAATTCGGCAAAGCCAATCCCGTGATGGCGGAGACCCTGGAGGACTTGACCGACGCCCTGCTGGCCAACGCCCCCGAACGCGCCATACGCATCTTCAACGCCCTGCCCAACATCTCCATTGACTACGCGCTGATGGAGAAGGCCTCGCGTGTGTTCGTCACGCCTGGCAATTTTGTGTGGGACGACCTGGGCAGTTGGGACTCTCTGGAGCGCACCTTCCCGAAAGACCAGCATGGCAACGTCACGGTGGGCGATCCCTGCCTCATCGACACCAATGACTGCATTGTCTATAACGCGGCAGGCCCCTCCAAGATGGCGGTGGGCGTGGTCGGCATGAAGGACATCGTTGTTGTCGCAACGGGAGACGCCATCCTGGTCATGCCCAAGAAACGCGCCCAGGATGTCCGCAAACTGGTGCTGACCCTGCACGACCGCGGCGCCAGCCAACTGTAGAGGAGACGCCCGCCATGTCCACTGGATACCGACCGATTCTCAGCACGTTGGGATATGTGCTCTCCAAAGACCGCCAGAAGGTCTTGATGACCTACCGCATCTTCCGCAACGATGACGAGCAGTTCGGCAAGTACAATGGACTTGGCGGCCACATGGAGCCCAATGAGGACATCGCCACCTGCATGCTCCGCGAAATCCGCGAGGAAGCGGGAATCGAGGTGCGCAAGATGAGCCTGAGGGGCTCAATCACTTGGACGAATTTCGGCCCGAACGGAGAGGACTGGCTTGCTTTTGTTTTTCTTATTGAGGAATACGAGGGGAAGCCAGCCGCCTCCAGCAACGAGGGGCCCCTGCAATGGGTGCCCATCGACAAAATCGCGGAACTCCCCATCTGGCCAGGCGACCGCTATTTCCTGCCGCTGGTCTTTGACGGCGACCCAAGGCCATTCCACGCCTATTTGCCATACGACAAGAACGAGCCGTCAGGCTGGTCATTTGTCCGTCTGTGAGCATCTCCACCGTCCATGACGCGGCGGATGGCCTCCAGGTAGCCATATCCGTTCAGGGTGTCTGGCTCCAGATAACTGCCCTCCGTCCATTCGTTCCAGGCATTGACGGTGACAATGCGTTTCCCGTCAGGAAGCGGGGAGACGAAGGCGACGGATTCCCGCAGAGCCACCTCGAACTGACCTGGCGTGGTCTTCATCACAGGGCAAAACGGATAGCCGCAATTGCGGTACTCCTCATCTTGAGGCGTGCGCGGCGAGGAGTCCCACCCCATGGTGACGTTGGGAAAATAGGGCACGGAATGGCGCAGGCGCGATTCATGCCAGTAGGCGACATTACGCCGATACGGCATCTCGTATTCCGTGAAAGGGAAATCAGGGAGGGTGATGTGATGCGTCCAGACATAGCTGGTGACGCTTTGGGCTCCGCTCAGTCGAATGACGTCCTCGGGAGATTTGGCAACCCTCTCGCCTGGCAGGATTTGGCATCCCCACAAGACCAGGGTCAGATGCAAGTCAGCGAAGCCGGCGTCCCTCACTTTGGCGCGAAACCGCGCCAGCGCCCGTCGCGCCTTGTCCCATCCGCCGATGCTCTCGACGAAATTGCAGACCTCATAGATGATGAACCACGGGCTGCGGTCAATCAACCAGTACGATGGATGCAGGAAATGCCTGGCTATGACATAGTCCGTCATGCGGTCGAACTGTTCCTCCGTCACTCCGCCCTTGAACAGCAGCGGGAATTCATGCGCCCGATTCATGGGGTGGATGTCATGCCAGTCGTGATTTGCCCACATCAGGGCGTATTTCAGGCGTCGGCAATTGGCAGCAGCCTGGAAGCCGTCCGTGAGCGCCCCCTCCAGAAATGGGCATTCGTCGTACCAGTACCAGTCAAACAGGAAACCTGCCAGACCATAATCGGCTGCGGCGTCAATTTTACGGGCCATGACCTCTGGCCTGGACTCGTCCGCGTACTCCCATAACGGCACTTTGGGCTGCTGATGGCCAGGGAAACGCGGTCGGGCGGCCTTGACCAACTCCCATTCGCTCCAGCCTGGATGATGGATTCGGTTATTTCTTGGATCAGCATGGTAATTGGGAAAATAGAACGCCGCCAAATCAGTTCTTTTGCCATTCATAATTGTGTCCTCTGTACGTTCACCTCATCTCATTCCCCTTCAGGCGAATTGACTGTCCGTCAAAGCCAT
>JAFRLP010000029.1 GCA_017431185.1 Victivallales bacterium
CCGCCGCGGGGGTGTATTCATCCTCCTCCAGCAGCGCTTCCACCGCCGGGGTCAGCAGCACGCTTTCCGCGGCCCCCCTGGGCTTGCGCCCCTTCACTGTCAATTGCGCTCTTCACGAGGAGCGCGGTAGGGACGGTCCTCCCGCTCAAACGAGTCGCTGAAGGTGTCCTCTTTGATGAGGCTCTCGTGCTCGGGCCTCGGCGTGAAGACATCGTCATCCTGCCCATCCACGAAATCGAAGACGGCCAGACGGAGCACCGTCGCATTGAGGCGGTATTTCTCCAGCACAGCCGCCACGAAGGGGCCTTCTGCCTCGACAACATAATCCCAATAGATGCCAGCCTTGCGCTTTTTGATGGGGTAGGTGAAAACACGCTGCTCCAGGCATTTGACACGCTTGACCGTGGCACCCAACTCCGCAAAGGCGGCCTCCATCTGGTCGGAGAAGGCTTTGCCGTTGGAACTGGCCTCGACCTTCTGGGGATCCAGAATCGCTACAACTTCGTACTTGTTCAACTCAGTTTCTCCTTACACTTTGGCATGGTCTTTGTCCGACCCGAAATCAACGGTCACACCACACGGCTCAATACCTTGACAGACGGATTGCTTCACAATCTCCGCCGCTTTGGACAGAACCGCCGCAACCATCTCTTCCGACTGGTCGGAGGCCCAGGTGCTGAGAACGTAGTCAATGACGTTCTCCTCCCCAGACCGCGGTCTCCCAATACCCAGCCGAAGACGGGGGAAATCCTCCGTCCCCAGGCTTTCCGCAATGGAGGCGACACCCCGATGACCGCCGCTGGAGCCTCGACTGCGCAGGCGCAGCCGTCCCAACGGCAAATCCAGGTCATCGCAGATCACCAGCATTCGGGAGGGAGAGATTCCCAAATGCCTAATGACCTCCGCCACTGCCAGGCCACTGGAGTTCATGAAGGTGAGCGGTTTGAGGCAATACGCCTCCACATCCGCTGTCAGTCGTGCGCGCAAAAGAAGACCTTGCGCGGGCTGCCAGGCATCAGGGGTCACGTTCAGCGCCTCCTGAAGCAGGCAATCCAAAGTCAGGAAACCCGCATTGTGCCTAGTATCGGCATACTCCGCACCTGGATTCCCCAAACCCACAACCAACTCCGCCTGTCTTGACACCAATTGCGTGTTTTCACTCGCAACATCTGCCAGGCTAGTGGTTTCCATTTGCAAACTATCAAACAGCATGCGGCAGTCTTGGCCAGGCTGCCGCAATCCTTACTTCTTCGCGTCGGCGGCGGGGGCTTCAGCGGCGGCCGCTTCGCCCTCGGCGGATGCGGCTTCCTCAGCGGCAGGTTCAGCGGCTGCGTGCGGTGCCTTGCAGGTGAAGACGATGAGGTCGCCGGACACTGCGGGAGTGACTCCCTGCGGATAGGCCAGGTCCTTGACGTGCAACTGGTGGTTCAGTTCCAGTGCCGTGACATCGACCAGAATGTGCTCGGGCATGTCGGTCGGCAGGGACTTGACTTCAATTTCCATCATGACCTGCTCCAACTGACCGCCTTCCTTGGCGCCAATCGGCTCACCCTCGTGGATGACTGGAACCGTGCTGGTGACCACTTCGTCCATCTTCACTTCCTGGAAATCCAGGTGCAGGAAGAAATCCTTCAGGGGGTCGCGCTGGATGTCCTTGACGACGGCCAGTTTCTTTTCCTCTCCTTCGCAGACAATCTCCACCAGCCCCGAATGGGCTGTGACCTTCTCTGCGTCAGCAGGGCTTACCGTAATGGATGCGGCTGCATTGCCGTGGCCGTAAACGACCGCGGGGACGAACCCAGCGCGGCGAATGCGGCGGGCATTGGCCGAACCGAGCGCGTCGCGCTTGGTGGCGGTGATGCTAACTGTTTTGCTCATGGTTGTTTGCTCTTTTGCTTGGCTGTCGATAGACGGACTTCAAATTATCTACCGAATGAAACAATGTAATATAATGCCAATTTTTCCAATAACCAATCGGTTTGCGAAAAAAATGCGACAAAGGCGAAAATGTCGTAAGGTCTTGGTGGCAGTTATGCGCACTGTCCGTGCCTCTGTTGTGTGCCCGCGCTGCAAGGCGCGGGGAATCAGCCGCGCCGAAACAGTCCGCTCGTCCACTCTTGGATGGTCACGCGGGAGAGTTCCTGGCAACCCGCTGCGCAGAATTTCTGAAGCAGAGCCTCGTATTGCTCGGTGAGGATACCCGAAAGAATGAGCCAGCCGCCTGGTCTGGCGAGGCCCTTGACGTCCTCCACGTGTTCGGTCAGGATGCTGGCAAGGATGTTGGCCACCGCGACATCAGCGGGTTGGGACGGGGTGTATTCCCCGAGAGCGGCGCAGGAGACCGTCACGCTGGTCACGCCCGCCGTCGTCAGATTTTCCAGAGATTGCCCGATGCAGTCAGGGTCGTTGTCAAAGGCCTCGATTCTGCCATAGCCTAGCAGGGCAGCCGCAATGGAGAGGATTCCGCTGCCAGTGCCTGCGTCGATCAGGGAGAGACCAGCGCCGTTTTCACGTTGCAGGCGGTCCAGAAATTGGAGACATGCCTTGGTGGTGCCATGGTAGCCAGTGCCGAAGCACATGCCAGGGTCTATCGGCACCACAATGTCCCCAGGCGCGGACGTGTACTCCTCCCAGGAGGGTTTGACCACCAGTCTCTCCGAGGCGCGGAAGGTGTGGAAGTTCTTTTTCCAGGAGTTCGCCCAATCTTCCTGGCGCATCTCCTTGACTTCAATTTGGGGCTGCTCGGCCAGCAGTTCCGTCCAGTCCAAAAGATAGGTCCGCACTTGTTCTGCCAAGGCTTCCGCAGATGCGGCGTCATCGGCCAGCAGGAAGGTCTGGGCGCGTCTGGTCTCCACGTCACTGAATGAGGAGGGCGTCAATTCCAGGGCGGAAAGCGCCTCCTCCAATACAGGGACATCCTCGGCTGGCGAGGCGATGACGACCACATGGATGGTTGATGACATAGGCAGTCTCCTGGCGAAAAAAAGCCGCACCCGTGGGGCGGATGCGGCAAAAGGATAACCGACGGTGGATTACTCCTCGGGCTTGGTCTTGGGAAGTCCCCAAGCGCGGTCGCCATCCTTGTAGCGGCCTTCTTTCTTGAGCTGGTCAATGCGCTCATAACGCTTGAGAACGTTCCGTTTCTCGGCGATGGCGCCCTTGGTCTTCAAACTGGGATGCAAAGACATTTCTTTGTCTCCTTATGATGGTTGGTATGAACTGAAATCTGATGATTTAACTCTTTAATATAACCCCTTGACTTTATTTTTCAAATGCCTTCCCTGATGATTTGTCTTGATTTGTCTTGTATGACAAAAAAACTTGGTCACCCATGGGGGCTGGGGGAAGTTTGGAATGTGCCGCCAGCATCTTCGCCGTTGCCATTCGCAACGCCTATTGCGAGGCGTTCCGCCGTGAGTCGGTCGATGTCGTCAAAGGCGTTTTCGAGGCACTCCACGTGGTAGAGTTCGTAGAGGCCATAGATGAACTCCGTCAAGTCCAGCGCATCCCATTGGGCCAGAACCTTGTCGGCGGTCGTGCCCTTGTGAGCCGCATACCCCTCCAGCAGGTAGATGAAGAAATCGCCTTCCTTGGACATGGCTCAACACTCCTCACGGATATACACGGAGTTGCGCGGGTCCCCTGTCACCTTCTCGGCCTCCCACAGTTCAAAGATGACCAGCGGGCTGAACGTGTAGAGCAGGGTCTCCCTGTCCAACAGCATCTGATAGGTCTCGGACTGAAGGAAAGAGCGGATGGCGGCCAAATCGTCCAGCCCGTATTTCTCCATAATGGCATGTGTGACGTGGCGGTCAAAAAAATCCATTTGGCGGGCTTGCGGCGTCATGGGATTACCCTGCTTTGGCGAAAGGTCAGAAAATCCAGGGAACGTTCCGTGCGAAATGCATATTGGTCAGTCAGTTTCTGGGGCAGCAGTCTGGCAATGGCCTCGTCACGGGAGTATTTCCCGTCCAGATAATCGTCCAGGACAACAAGGGTGGTGTCATTTGCCACTGGTCCGATTACCAGGTCGTAGGATGTCGGTTGGGGGATATTCTTGCGGTTGTCCACCACAAAGTCAAGCCAGGACGCATTTGGCGCGGGAAAGACCAAAGTTGACAGCACCATCGCCCCCTCGGCATCAAAGTCAAACTCGCTGACGATGACATTGCCTGATTTGCGTCGGTCAAACACCCCCTTGGCCCATCTCGATGCCTGGGAGATGCTTGACGTCAGATAGAACCCCTGCCCAAAATCCAATTTCCGCTGGCTGGGAAGAATTTTCGGCTGAATTACCTCAACGTTGCTCCCGTGGTATAAAAGCATCAATCAGTTAAGCGTGTTCCAGTAATGATTGCCGCTTTTGATGATTTCCGTTGCATCAATGGCCTCGGCATGGCCATCCACCATCAGGTAGTTGGCGCGCTTGCCACTGTGGCGGTCTCTGCTGACGCCAGCGCCTGTCCCGTCGCTTGTGGTCATGGCCCCTGAACCCTGGTCAGTGTTCGGTCCCAGGGAGACGGAGGTGGAAGCGCGCTCCACATCGTACAGTTTCTTGCGCCTGGCGCTGCCCGTCACATGCACATTGGAGTTGGCGATATATGAAAGCTGGTCAGAAGAGGAGTTATTGTTACCCACGCCATTGATTTGAGCCTTGTAGGAATTGTCTTCATCGGCATCGGGGCAGATGAACACTTTTGTGTCCTTTGC
Source organism: Victivallales bacterium (assembly GCA_017431185.1). The sequence goes on from JAFRLP010000029.1 coordinate 4,711, forward strand.
ATAGTCGAATAGCGTGTCAGCCCAGTTCCCGTTTGCGTCATGGTCGACTCCCCCAGTGAAGATGAAATTCTGGTTGTCCGTGGAGTAACCCTTCTCGGCGATGCCGAGTTGGCGGAGGTTGTTGGCGCATGCAGTTTCATGTGCGCGCTTCATGGCGCCGTTGATGGCGGGCATCAGAAGCCCCGCCAGAACCACGATGATGCCGATGACCGTCAACAGTTCGACCAGGGTGAAGGAATGGATGCGTTTCATGGTATGTCTCCTCTTGGTGAGTTATTATTTGGTGATGGTAACTCTGTTGTTGGCCTTGTCCCAGGTTGTGTTGAAACTATACACGTTGTCGGCATTTTTCTTGTCATTGCCAGAGGCGGAGTCGCCATCGGGGCCGATGCTCCAAATGACCACGGAATAGTAGATCGTGCTGCCGAGACCGGGGATGCTTGCACCGCTGGAACTGCCGTCAATCTGTCCATTGTAGTCATGGTCAAACGCCACTTGCAGTCTCTGGTCCCAAGGGTCTTGATATACACCTGGAGAATTTCCCTGGACCTCAAGGAACCTGATGTTTTTGGGATTGTAGGTGGTGTAATCGCTAATGGAGGAATCCCCCTGAAGCAATTGAATGAGCCACTGATACTGCGCGTCAGTAAGCGCATTTGCACTCACCCCTGAGGCAATCGGCAGTTTGCCGTATGTACTTTCGTATTGCTTGATGGCGTTGTACAGAGTGGTGATGGCCGCCTTTGCCTTGGCCATTTCCGCCTTCTTGATAGCGCCGTTGACGGCGGGCACCAGCAGTCCAGCCAGAACCAGTATCACTGCGATGACCACCAGCAGTTCCACCAGTGTGAATCCTTTCGTTTTCATTTTCTCGGTCTCCTATGTATTTGGCTTGATTGTATCTGCGAATTGCCACCCGACGCATCAGTTCTGCTTCCAGTTGGCGATGTCGTCTGCGGTGTTGTTGCTGCCGTCCTTGCCACAAGACCATAGGTCGAACTTGGTGGTGTTGTGGGAGCCGGGGCATTGGTATTGCAAGACATTGCCGTAAGCGTCCATCAAAGTGCCGGAGAGGTCGCCTTCCATGTAGGCGCGTCCCTTCTTGTTGTTGGAATTCTTGTTCGTGAAGTTGTCCCAGATGGAATTGGAGAAGTCCACATTTCCCGCCGTTGACTGGATGGGATAGAAGCCATAGTCTGCCTTGAACGCATCAAGAGCCAGTTCAAACTCGGTCATGATGGCGAGAGTCTTGGAATGGTCTGCCTTGGCGGCGGCAAAGTTCAGCCCCCCGACCGTAATAGCCACCAGCAACAGCAGGATTCCGATGACGGCCAGCAGTTCGACGAGGGTGAAGGAGCGGCGGGAAAAGGTGTTATGTTGTGGATTCATGGCTATTTTGCTGCTGGTGCGTGGCGCTGTTGGTTTTGCTTGTTTTTCCGGCGTTGGGAGTCGATTTCACGCATGAGTTTTTCGGCCTCCAACTGGGTGAGCCAGTCACGCTTGGGAAGTTTCTGGTTCTGCTGTTCTTGCAGGGTCTCAATGAATGCGTAGGCAATCATGGCGGCGCGGATATTGCCAGTGTGTCGCTTCTGGTAGGCATGGGTTATCTTGTCGCAGCAGTGCCTGACCAGAATCAGGTAATTGAGTTTTGTCTGGTAGGATTGCAGATTTGCCTTGGGATTGGTCTCTTTGGCTTTTTCCATCGCAGTCTGAATGCGCTGCATTTCACGCGCGACATTAAGCGAAAGATTGTTGGCGAATTCTGCTGGACTCTTGAACATCGGCTCGAAGACTTTGCTTTGATTGTATTGCCCCTTCAATTTCAACTGCCTCAACTGCTGGTAGAGTTGAAGGTGCTTTTTCTGACCTGCACTCAAAGTCTGCAAGGTTACCTGGATGGCGGACGAGGAACTTCTCAATTTCGACAAATTGGCCATCAGCCATTGTGTTTGACGGGAGGGCAGCCCCTCAAGCACATACACCAACTGCGGGTCAACGGTGGACTGCGGCGTCTGGTTGGCGTTTGGAGCACTGGAGTCTTCTTGTGCCTGCAATGGCAGAATGGCCAGCAACAGGATGAGCAGGACTGCCTTTTTCATGACTTGTTTCCCTCTATCTGACCAGGTTTTCCCGATAGACAACGCTGAATTCGTTTCTCCAGGCATCACGGACAACGGCAAGTTGCCAGACGGCAGTGCCCAGTATGCTGAAATAATGGCCGTCCATGCTGGTGGGATTGGTGATGGTCTTTTTGACATCGCTCCAGTTTGTACTGTTAATGCCTGCTCCGTCAAGTTCCTGAAGCGGCTGCGCCACAATGAAGATGGTGTAGGAATTGCTTCGGGTGCTGAACAGGTTGGCTGTTCGGGCGAACACCGCCTCCGCCCAGCAGTCGGTCTTGATGGTGCCCTCCGTGGATGTGTAATGCGGAGCAGCCGCGTTGGCCGCCCTGGAGAAGGAGATGGTGGAGTGGGTGTCCAGTTCCACGCATGTCGATTCAGACCACTTGTTGACGCTTACGGATGCATAGGTGTCCTCCGGATTCAGTCCAGGATTGAAATAACCGAAATTCCCATCGTCCTGGCAGTTGCAGTTGAATTTTCCGTAACTGAATTTGGCCGGCCCGATTTTCACCTGGTCAAGCAGGATGGCATCGCCATTGGCGTAGGTCACATTGTCCGTGTCGGCATAGGCGTGGTATGTGGACAGTCGGATGGTGCAGAACGGTTCTGCACGATGGATGGCTCCGAGCTCCCAGAAGGAGAGTATTTTGCCTGTGGACCGGTTGGCAATGTAGTTGGTGGAGATGTCCTTCAAGTCAAGGGATGCCTTGGCTTTAGACTCCATGTCATAGCCCGTGGTGTCCGACTCGCCATCCAGGAGTGCCAGGATGGCCTGGGTGTTGGGGTTGATTGCCTCCCAGGATGAGTAGGAGGCATAAGCAAAATCGTCAGTGCCCTGATAGGAGGTGTTGTCATGCCAGTCCCAGTAAGCGGAACGGTGGTTGCAGCGCGGGTCTTTGGCTTCCAGGGAGGCATAGAGATAAAACGTCTTTTCTCCGTCATCCACTTCATTTGCCGTCGTGGCACTGGGGTTGTAAACCACGCCTGGCAGAGTACAGGTGAGGCTCTTTTCCCCCTCCCAGTATGCCAGGTCGTACAATTGCGTCAAATCATTCAAGGCAGCAGCATGGTAGGCGATGACCTTTTTCACCTTGAATTCCAGGTCTAGCGCATAGGCGTGCTTTTTGGAACTGTCCTCGGTGTCCTGAATGCCGGAGTTGGTCTCCTTGAGCACCTGGAATGGGGTGAAGACGGGAGTGTTGCCGCCGCTTTCAGCAGTGAACACATATTGCGCATAGGTCTTGTCAGAGTCAACGGAACCTGTTTTCTCTTCATTTGTCAGCCAGCCCGAGGACGTTGGCGCGAAATCACCGGCTTTCCATTGTGTGTGGCTGGCGTCGGTGTATTTGACGGTGTAGGAACCCTCGATGCGAAGTGCCAATTTTCCGACAGGTACGCTTTCGTTGAACACATTGGCCAACTCCATGCCTCCGGTGACGTTGACCTGGATGTCGTAATTGTCATCCGCATTGCGTACCCGCTGGACATAGAATCGCAAGGGGATTTCATTGATGTAGGCAACTTTCTCGTTTCCGCAGTAGGCTGGTGCATTTGGTGCCGAGAAATCAAAGTTCTCGTCAATAGTGGCGTAATTGTTGCTGTCGGCATAGTCTTTGAGGTTGGCAGCGACATGCTTTGAGACATTAACGCCATTTTTATCCGTCATTTTGGCAAGGGAGAAGATACAAGTGGCCTTGCTGTCGGCGAAGCCTGTGTCAGTTTCTTTGCCGAATGCCTGGCGTTCTCCGGCTACCAGGGATGTGACGGTGATGGCGTCTGAATCCCAATAACTGGTTCCCCCGATTTCGAAGCCAGTCAGGTCGAACCGATGGTATTCCCCGTCAAAGTTTCCGCTGGTTACTTGTGCGAAACTCTCAGGCTCCTTGGGGGAGAAGAAAGTGAACTTGGCGTAATCGAAAGATGCGCCTCTTTCATTAACGAGATGTGTGTAACTTTGCCAGGGAAGACGCGTGTAGCCAAGGTAGCCTGTGAGCGAGGGCGTGTATGCACTGCGGTTGCTGTACCAGATTTCCTGGAGGCTGACTCCCAGGCGCTGCTTGTTGTCATCGGTGAGTGTGGCGTTACCTGCCATGTCTAATCCCATCTGGTAGAAGAAATGCGTGGCTGCATCATAGGCAGTGCCCAAATCCGTCAGAGTATATGAGCCAGATGCAATGATGGGAGCGACAGGGGTGCCGCTGATGAGCCTCATGTCCAGAAGGCGGTTGATGTCATATTTCAGGGTTTCGTCCAGCAACACGTATGCGATTCGCCCGATGATGGTTCCTGTGCCGTCTGAGTTCTTGTAGATGGGCTGGTAACTGTTCACAAAGGTTTGTCCTGAAATGGTTGCCAGATTGTCATAGTAGGTGGAGTAGCGGCGGATGATGGCGTGAGGGGAGTTGCCGTCCTCATCGGTTTCGCTTCCTGTGGTGGCGTAGTGCTGCACATGGTTGTCGGTGTCGTGCCAGGAGTGTGCGCTGAAATTGATGGAGGAGGAGGCTGCGTTGGGGTAAAGGCAGCCTTCGTCCGTGGAGGCCATTCCGACGTCTGCTATATAGCGACCCTTGCGTCCAAAGGCAAGCTTCAAGGCGTTGAGGATACGGTCTTCGGCGGTGATGGCCAGTAGATTGGCACGGGTGATGTCGGCGTTGACTTTGGCGACCTGGCGGGAGGTGCGCGCCGAGAACGCGAAACTCATCGCCAAAATGAGAGCCAAGGAGAGGATGCCCAAGCTGATGAGCAGTGCGGAGCCGCGCTGGTTCTTTTTTTGTTTTTGGTTCATTATGTCGCGCTCCCGTTGGGTGGATAATTCGATGTGGATAAAGTTATTGGAGGAAGAAGATGCGGGTGATGTTGCGGGTGGTTTCGGCAATTCGCTTATCCTTCAGCGTTCCTTGCAAAGCGTTGGCCTCCGGGTCAAAGGTGTTCATGGTGACCTTGATGGCTGTGGGGGAATACGAAGTGCAGATTTCGTCGCTGCCTCCAGTGATGTTGGCCTCCGTCGGGAAACTCGCGTAGAGATTGAAACCGCTGACACAGGTGGCTAGTTTTTCGAAATCATAGGTTGTAATGTTGGCACTGGTCAGATAACTGGTTTTAAATGTAGTTACCAATGTCTTGAACTGGTCGGGTGATGCCCCAAACAGAAATGCAGGATTAAAGGAGATGGGAACACTGGCATTGTCCTTTTTCGTGATGCTGTTGGTGTCCAGAGCGACGCGGTAGAGGGTTTGTGCGCTGGCATCATAGTAATAAACCACGGGATAGACTCCCATGTTTGCGTATGTTCCCGTTGTGGCGAATTTGGTGTAGAACATGCAGAACACATCCTGGTTTAGGATATTTGGACTAGAATTGTGGTAGAGATAGAACGGCAGGGTGCGGTTGGTTTCGTTGGAAAACTGTGCATTTCGGAAATCGTTCTGCATGACCTCCAGGGCGGTGGAGGCGGTGGAGAAGATTTCCTCGGTTCTGGTGGAGGCTGCCCAGAGGCGTTGGGCGCCTGTGACAAACTGGAAGAGGAAGCCCATCATCAGGACGAGGATGGCCACCGCGACCATCATTTCGATGAGGGTGTAACGGTGAAGTATGTTTTGGGGAATGGCCTTCATGGTGGGCAGTCCGTCCTATTCGAAAGTGGGCTTCATGATTTCCAGAATGTACTCTTCGCTCTGCTGGGCGGAATAAGGCAATTCCACTGGCCAGCGGATTTCCAGCACGAACCGTGCGCCCATGGTGTAGGGAAGGTCATTGCTTCCCACGCGAATCTGCTGTCTGGTCAGGGTGGCGATGGCCTTGAAGTCGATTTGGCCATTCGTCGCGGCCGTGTCCAAATCAGCGATGGATGTGTTTCCGTCTGACCGACTGACCAGGAGGAATATCTGGGCATTGGTCGTGCTTTGGGGGACAAAGAGGTTTCCGCTGGTGATTTCGCCGCCGAGGATTGAGTTGGTGGAGGATGGAGCCACCCAGCCACTGGACAGGTTGGCCTGTGCTGCGGTGCAGGCGGATTCGATGTCAGTTTGCGCGACGGTGGTGAGGGCATCCACTTTGTCCCAGGCGGTTTTGCTTTTGCCTGTGACGGATTTGTCGTAGGTCAGGTTGTATTTGAGGACGGAGAGCAGCTGGTCGGCGGCCTGGGAGGCATAGTTGACGACTTCGGCGTCACGTGTGGCGGTGGCTCCGATGGGGAAGAGGACCATGATGGAGCAGATGCCGATTGCCACCACGCCCAGTGCGAGGAGGATTTCGACCATGCTGAAAGGATGTTGTCTCATGGTTGGCCTCATTCTAGTGCAGGAAGGTGACGCGCCCTGTGAGTCTGGAGATTTCCAGTTCGCGGAAATTGGGCGGATTCAGGCGTTGAATGGCGGAGGCCCCATCGCCGTCGGCGATCATGTTGGCGTTGCCCTCCATCACAGTGATGTAGGTGCGACTTGCGCATCTGCCAGTCGGTTCGAACACGACGCAGCGGATGCCGGAATTGCTTTTGCCTGAGATGATTTTTGCATCATCTCCAGAACCGTCTCCAACGATGGGGCCACCCGAAGTAAGATTACTGGTGGTGAAACTGCCATCGGTCATGCCTGATTTGACGGTGGCAGGCTCCGCAGAGGTGTCCATTGTATTGCTGGATGTGTTGACTTGGGCGATGATGGCGTTCTGGGGAAGAAACGTCCAGGTGGTGCCAGGCACCCATTCGCTCAGTGTCCAGGATGTGCCGGAGCCTGTGACAATGCCGGCACGGAAAGACTGAAACTTGTAGAAACTGGTGGCGTCCGCTCGATGGAAGGTCTCGGCGCCTGGCATGACGACAGCGATGTGGCAGCGCCGTGAGATGGCCTCGGCGCGGGCGAGGGCGAGTTGGCTGGAGAGCATGCGGGCGGCTGCATCGACAGAGTTGCCCGTGGCGAGGTTGCGGAAGGCGGGGACTGTCAGCCCCAGCAGAATGCCGATGATGACAATGACCGTCAGCAGTTCCACAAGGGTGAAACCGTGGCGGGAATTGTGAGGTATGTGTTGAACCTGGGGCATGTTTTTTTGCTAGGAGGCTGTTTAGATGTGGGGCATGCGGCGGCGGGGACGCCGCCGCC
>JAFRLP010000259.1 GCA_017431185.1 Victivallales bacterium
ATACAACACTTGCAGGATCAGCGCTTGTAGAGAACGATGAGGGTTATTTTGAAGGTATCCGTGTCGTTATTGTTCCTGAAACTGAGATGCGGAGGCCTATATCGTGCGCGGCTCCACCCTGCCATTCCACATCCCAACGCAGGCGCGCCAGGTCTTTGACGTGTCGGGCGCGGGCGACACCGTGATGGCCACCATTGTGCTGGCCCTGCTGGCGGGAGCGCCCGTGCAGGACGCGGCGCGCATCGCCAATTTCGCGGCGGGCGTGGTCGTGGGGAAAATCGGCACCGCCCCCATTGAAATCGAGGCCTTGCGCAACGCGCTGGGCAGAAATTGAGGCATTTGGCGACATGCGATACGATGTTGTGGTCATAGGAGGCGGTCACGCCGGTTGCGAGGCGGCTCTCGCCTCCGCCCGTCTAGGCGCGCGCACCCTGCTCCTCTCCATCAACAATGACCATCTGGCGCAAATGTCCTGCAACCCCTCCATCGGCGGGATTGCCAAAGGTCAGGTCGTTCGTGAGATAGACGCCCTTGGCGGAGAAATGGCAGTCAATGCGGACTTCACGTGCATCCAGTTCCGAATGCTCAACGACTCCAAGGGCGCGGCAGCCCTCTCCCCACGCGCCCAGTGCGACAAACTGCTCTATCAGAAGCGCATGAAATTCGTACTGGAACTGTGCCCCAATCTGGAACTCCGCCAGGCCGAGGCGTCCGCCTTCCTGCATGACCAGCGTCGAGTCACCGCTGTCCGCGACACTTTCGGAGACGTCTGGGAGGCCTCCGCCTTCGTGGTCTGCACAGGCACGTTCCTCTGCGGTAAACTCCACTATGGCATGCAGAGTTTTCCAGGCGGACGCGCCGGCGACCCGCCCGCCTCCTTCCTCTCCCAATCGCTCAGAGACGATTTGGGGCTGGAGCTGGGTCGGCTCAAGACTGGCACGCCTGTGCGCCTGCTGGGGCGCACCATCGACTTCGCGTCAATGGAGCCGCAGCCGCCGGACCATTCGGGGCGTTTCTCCTTCCGCGAAGGCCTTTCCCCGCTGCCGGTATTCGACCATATTCCGCTTCAGCAACGGGACTGCTACCTGACGCACACCACCGAGCGGACGGCCGAACTGGCCCGCCAGAGTCTGGACCGTTCGCCCATGTACACGGGGAAAATCCACGCGACGGGGACACGCTACTGCCCATCCTTCGAGGACAAGGTGGTGCGCTTCCCTGACCATCCGCGCCACCATGTGTTCCTGGAACCAGAGGGGAATGCCACGGATGAGTATTACCTCAACGGGGTCTCCACCAGCCTGCCGGTGGATGTCCAGCGGGCGATGGTGCATTCCATTCCAGGTTTGGAAAAGGCGCACATCTGCCGCTATGCCTACGCCATTGAATATGACATGGTATTGCCCTGCCAACTGCTGCCCACGCTAGGTCTCCAGAAATGGCCCAACCTTTTTCTGGCAGGACAGATCAACGGCACCAGCGGCTACGAGGAGGCAGCCGGCCAGGGGCTGGTGGCTGGAATCAATGCCGCCCGCGAAGCGGCCGCCCTCTCTCCCCTTGTGCTTGGCCGTGAGGAAGCCTACATCGGCGTGATGATTGACGACCTGGTGACCAAGGACATCATTGAGCCATACCGCCTGTTCACCAGCCGCGCCGAATATCGCCTCTCGCTACGGCAGGACAACGCAGACCTGAGGCTTGTCCAGCGCGGCTTTGACCTGGGGCTGGCCAGCGGAAAGGAGATGACCCGCGTGCAGCGCCTTCGCAACGCCATCAAGGACGGACGACGGCTGCTCCAATCCATCCATCTGCCAGGCGGCTCCGCCTGGGAACTGATGCACCGCCCCGATTTCCGCTATGACCAGGAGCCCACCCTGCCCCATTTTCCCCCGCGGGTCCTGGAGCAACTGCGCATAGAGGCCCGCTATGGCGGATACATCGCCTTGCAGGAACGCGACGCGGCCGCCTTGCGAAAACTCGACAGCCAGCGCATCCCGCCAGGCTTTGACTATGCCCTTCCTGGAATCTCCAAAGAGGCCTGCCAAAAACTCACCAGACGTGCGCCAGCCACTCTTGGCCAGGCATCCCGCATTGACGGTGTCACCCCGGCGGAAATCGCCATCCTGCAAATCGCCATCCGAAAACACGCCACCAGCCATGCCTGAAATCATCCAACCGCACGACCATCCATCCTGGCACCGCCCCAGTTGGGACGAGTATTTCCTCAAACTGGCGATGCTGGCCTCCGAACGTGCCACCTGCCCCCGAATGCACTGCGGATGTGTGCTGGTGCGGGACAACAACATCCTCGCCACCGGCTACAACGGGTCATTGCCAGGCACACCGCACTGCTACGATGTGGGATGCCTGATTGTGGACAACCACTGCATCCGCACCAATCATGCCGAAATCAACGCCATCTGCCAGGCGTCTCGGCATGGTGTGTCGCTGGACGGAGCCACCGCCTACGTCACCAACATGTGCTGCAACAACTGCTGCAAGGCTCTCATCGCGGCGG
>JAFRLP010000260.1 GCA_017431185.1 Victivallales bacterium
GGGCAGCACATCACTTCCAGGAAGTTTGCGGGCAGTTTCCCGGCGTCATACATTTTGAGCATGGCGAGGGTCTTGCGGTCAATGCCGTCGATGAACTTGGCGTCCAACTGGAAGCCTTCCGGCAAGTCGCCAGCCTCCTCGAGGACCGCCTTGGTGACGCCGCAACTGCGGCAGTAATTGCGGGCTGAAGGGATGGCGGGCCGTGTCAGTTTCCACGGTTCGCAGGAGATGACATCGATGCCCTGGCCAGCCAGCATGGCTCCCAGTTCCTCGAAGTTCAGGACAAAATCCACGCCCTTCCGCTGGGCTTCTATGCGCTTTGCGACGCAGGGGCCGATGAAGACCACCTTGCAACCGGGGATTTCACGGCGGGCGATTTCCGCCGTATACATCATGGGGCTAGGCGTGGAGGAGACATGGGGCAGGAACGAGGGAAGCAACTTCCGCACCATTTCGACGTATGCGGAGCAGCAGGAAGTCGTCATCAACTTCTCGCCTTTCGCCATTCGCTCCTTGAACTCCGCCGCCTCATGGCGCGATGTCTCTTCGGCACCAAGAGCGACCTCCATCACGTCGCAGAATCCCAAACGCGAGACCGCCGTGAAGAGTTGTTCAATCGAGCCGGGAAGTTGCGCTGCCGCCGACGGCGCAATGACCGCCACCAATTTCTCGCCCGCCTTCAATGCCAGCAGCACGTCCAGCACCTGGGATTTCTCCATAATGGCACTGAAGGGACATTTGGCCAGGCAGTTCCCGCAGGCAATGCATTTCGAGTAGTCAATGGTGGTATGGCCTTGGTCATCCTTGTGAATGGCAGAAGTGGGGCAGGCCTCTTCGCAGGGAACCGTTGTCTTGACGATGGCGTGGAATGGACACGCGCTGACGCATTTCCCGCATTTGACGCACAGGTTCTCGTCAATCGTCGATTTTTGGTCGACAATGGAGATGGCCTTCTTGGGGCAGGTAAACATGCAGGGTCTGGATAAGCATCCGCGGCAGTTGCCTGTCACCACGACACGGCTGACAGGACATTCGGAACAGGCTGCTTCGCAAACCGACAGCGGATGGGGAAACGGCTTTTCTTCGTCGGGGGCAGGGGCGGCGTCCTGGGAGGCCGATTGCGATTCTGCTTTTTCGCGATAATATTCTGCGAGCAGTTTTGCTTCATCGGTTTCCTCATTGCAGGAAACGCCCAGCAGGTTCATCAGGTGATATTTAATGACGGCGCGGTCATGATAAATGCAGCATCTGCTGCTAACGCCATCCTTCGGGCGCATTTTGATAGGGACCTGGTCCAATTCCTTTTCCAGGGTGCCATTATGGAAGGCTCTGATGAAACGTATCATCAGTTCGCGTCTCAAATGGATAGAATTATCAATCATAGGAAATAGCTGTTTTGTTGGGGATTCGTGTTAGTCGTCGTCCCGATTGACCAATTTGCCGATGCGGGCAAGCACTTTTTCCAGCGTGGCTTCGGGCATGATTTCGGTCTGGTTCAGCCGAACAAAGGGCGCGGCACCCAATTTGGCGGATTCGCAGAGATTCAGGCAAGGAAGTGCCTTGACCTGCACGTATTCTTTCCACTCCTCGGGGAGTTGCTCCTCCAGGGTCAGGAGTTTTGCCGAACCCAGCAGGTAGCAGGCGGTTCCGCAGCAGATTTCCACAGTCACTTTTTTCATTTGTCGTTACTCCTCAAGTTGGGGTTTGTTGGGGAAATCAGTAGAAATTGATGGTCGTCGCCTTGCGGTGCTTGTGTTCCAGCAAGGAGGCGATGCGCCGCACGACGCTTCGCCGCAGTTCGAGGTCCTGGGGAACGGACGGGTCTTGGTGGCTTTCATTCACCTTGGTTCCCACCGCGAACTCGATTCTGTCGTGTTCCATCATTCGATTCAAGATTGCCTGCACTGCGGCGGGCTGTCCTGTCAGTTTTCCTCGTTCCAGTGCGGTTTCCACCTTGGAAAGCGTCAAGATGCCTTCGGTAGCGAGGGCGATTCCCTGGATGACGCCAGGCGGGGGAAGGCCACCCGAATTGCGGAAGGCGGAAATGTCCAAGGTCACGGGGACGCCGAGAACGCGTTCCAGAATGTTCGCCGTCGTGCCGCCGCAAACGATGACGTGCTCGAAGCCCAGGTTGGCCAGATGCGCGTATTCCTGATCGCTTTCCTTGTAATAGGGCGGTCCCGTCAAAATCCGCAGGACGCGTGGCTTGCGAAGGTAAATCACCAGGGCCGTCGTGTCATCCAGGCATTTCCCTGGCGGAATGCTTCGGGCCTTGTTGACAATGCAGCGCGCCAGTTGCGCGGAGGAAATGTCGGGCGCGGCCTGGATTCGCTCGCGGACGAAATCCAGCAGGCCTGAGCGCCTCCAGCCAAAGCGGTATTCCCGAACGCCGCTGCCCAGTCCCGCCTGCGTGACGCCGTCCGAACAGAGGACGATGCGGTCGCCCGGCTCCAGATTGATTTCGCACCGCCGCACTTCGCGGTCTGGCCAATGCTGGGAGACAATCTTTTCCTCGAAGACGGGCGGCACTTCCCGAGTTCCTCGCAGGTGAATGTATTCGGGATTCCCCATTTCGATGATTTTCGCCGTGCCACCATAGCGGAAATCCATCAGGGAGAACGTGGCGTAACTGATTTTTCTGACCTCACAGATGGGGAGGGAATCCATGATGATTTCCACCGCCTGAAGCAGATCCAGGTTGGATTGGAGGAAACGGACCGCCATGGTGGTGGTCATATTTGCCAGAACACTGGCCTTCACGCCGCTGCCGAGACCGTCGGACAACGCCGCGATGCTTCGGTTTTCCTTGTCCAGGGTAAGGAGTTGCACATTGTCACCGCAGGCCGCCTGGCCCTCTTTGGTGAGTTGCGCATATTCCATTTCGATGAAGAGGTCATCCTTCATGGTGTTCTCCTGGATGCGCCTCGTAGGTGCCCGCGATTTCGTTCAGCATGATTTCCGTTTCGGCAATGTGTTCGCCGAAAAGCCGCGCCACCTGCTGCACCGTGTAGACATTCTTGCGAATGACCTCCCGCGCCTGCTGGGCGATGCGCTCGCGCTTGAACTCGTTCTGCGTCACATCGCTGATGACTGCGCCCGCGCACTTCCCCCGGGTGATGGAAAACACGCTGATGTCAATGATTCTCTCGCCGAATGCCTGGTGGTATTTCTCGATTTCCCCGCCGTTCCCGATGACGCTAGCGAAGAGTTCCTTGAAATCGGGAAGGCAACTTTCAATGGGGATGGAATTGAGGTTGCCGAGCGTCTGGTAGACTTCCTCTTCTTTGACCAGAACGGCAAAGTTGCGGTTGCATTCGCAGATGTTCAAATCCCCGTCCACCAACACGACGGACGCGGGAATGTACTTGATCAGCGCATTGCTCTTCTTCTGGAAGTTCTGCCGCAGATAGTTGTGGCACATATCCGGCTCGGCCTTCCCGTCCAGCAAGGCTCTTGCAAAATCTCGGCAAGTGTTGTAACCGCATGCCCCGCAATTTAATTCATCGGACTTGCCGAACTTCCCGACGCGTGCCAGCGCCTCCTTGATTTCCTCTTCTGTCACTTCGGCGGCAACGACTTCATTCGGGACGCCCGGGAAGGGCGGCTGGTCTCCCTGCGGTCTTCCTGCACTGGTGGAGATGGGGGCGGAACTGTCCGTGGCGAACAGGGTTTCCAGGACGGGACCGCCCTGCGGCATGGCAGGACCGTTGACACAGCCGCCGTGGCAGGCGAGGGCCTCGATGAAAAGGGTTCGTCCGTTTGCGATGACATCGCCTTTCAGAAGGCGTGCCAGATTCTCCAAGCCGGACACGGAGAGGAAACGCACGTTGCTCTGGCCATTGCGCAAAGTGTCGTTCATCCCGCCTTCGATGGAATAGAATCGTCCTTCCGCAGCCGACCCCAAGGCCAACGGACTTTCCCTGTCGTTGATGGGGGCGTATCGTTCCACCAGGAATTGTTCCAGGTCTGCGAAGGTCAATGCCAGGCTCAGCACGTCCGAATGGCTGTCGGACTCGTTTTTCTTGGCGGCGCAGGGACCGAAGAAGATGGTTTTGATATCATTGCCGTAGGCTTCCCGCAACATTCGGCAATGGGACATGACTGGCGACTGCACGGGAGAAATGTAGCGTGCAAAATCAGGATGGTATTTTTCCACGTAGGAAACCACGGCAGGGCATGCGCTGGAAATCATCAGCGGCCATTGCTCGCTGTCCAGAAGAGAATCGAGCCGCGAACTGACCGCCTGCGCTCCATGCGCCGTTTCGCTCACACCTTCAAATCCGGCACGAATCAGCGCGTCGGCCAACTGGCCAATGCTGACATTGTGGAAATACCCTACAAAACTGGGCGCGATAGAGGCAAAAAGCCGGTCCCCATGCTCCAGCATCCGCCAGAGGTTCGCACTGTCAGGACGGATTCTCTTCGCATGCGCGGGGCAAACTTTCACGCATTCCCCGCAGGCGACGCATGCTTCCTTGATCACCGACGCCTTGGCGTCAATGATGCGGATGGCCTTGCTATGGCAGTGCCTGACGCACTTGTAGCAGTCCTGACATTCGTTCTCTACCGTGTAAACCGGACCAGGCATTCTCTACTCCTTCTTGCTCGCGGGAAACAGTTCATTCAACAGCCGCATGAGTTCCTTTTCGTCTACGGAAAAATGCGGGACGCCGTCGATGATGACGACTGGTCCTTTGGCGCAGTTTCCCGTGCAAAGGCTGCCTTCCAGTTCCACATCCACGTCTTCCCGAAGCCCGCGTTCGGCTATGAACTTTTCCGCTAGTTCCGCATTCTTGGAGTTCCCGCGCGCGAAGCAGGAACTTCCGACGCAAATCGTAATTTTCACCTTGCTCATAAAAATAGGTCTTCCAATGGGAATGTTCTGGCGTCGCATTCGACGCCAGAACCATTGCGTTTTGCAGTTCTTATTGTGCGGAACGCGTTATGCGCAAGGCGGTTCTTCCGTGAGGATTTCGACGCCTGGCGTGGCCGCCAATTCGATGCCACTCCAGTTCAGGATGTGCTCGATGCCGCAAGCCTGCAGTTTGGCAGCCATCGCCGCCGCCTGGCGGTGCGGAACGCACAAAATCGCCGTCTTGGCGGAGAGGCGCGGAATCAGATTATCCATCTTGTCAAAGGTGAAAACCTCCACAAGCGCGCCTTTGGTAGGCTGGTCGCTGAAGGCGGCTAGCAGTTTGATGGCAGCACCAGCAAAACCAGCCTCTTTCACAAGACCTGAACCCAGAAGACCCGAATAGACGAAGACTGCTTCCGTCGGTTCCCCAGGGCATGCCTGGTGGTTCCTGCGGATTTCCGAGATTTGCTTCAAAATGTCCATGATGCTTCCTTGTTTTTCGCCCGTGTCCGAAGACGCGGGGCAGTTGTGGTATTTTGGCTCTAATTTACTATATCATTCCAAAACGCAATGTAAAACGCAATTCTATGGAAAAAAGCCAAAATTGCTTGAAACACGGTGGAATCGGCCTCATTTGCCGTAGTAGGCGGCGAGGTAGATTTCACGGATTTCGGAGACGAGCGGGTATCTGGGGTTGGCTCCCGTGCACTGGTCGTCGTAGGCGCGGATGCTCAAGTCATCGAGTTGCTTCAAGAAGGTCTCCTCGGGGATTCCCTTGGCGTCGAACCAGTCTTTCATGCGCTTGGGAATGTCCAATTTTGCCTTGAGTTCCTCGATTTTCTCCACGAGTTTGTCCACCAGTTCCTGGTCGTCCTTGCCTTTGAGCCCGCAGTAATGCGCCACCAGGGCGTAGTCGTGCTTGGCGTCGGGGTAGTGGTATTGCGGGAAGGCGGCCTGCTTGGTCATGTTGTCCACGGCGTTGAACTTGACGATGTGGCTGATGAGGAAGGCGTTGGCGAGCCCGTGTGGGACATGGTACATGCCGCCGAGTTTGTGCGCCATGGAATGGCAAAGGCCGAGGAAGGCGTTGGCGAACGCCATGCCCGCCATCGCCGCCGCATTGAACATGTGTTCGCGCGCATTCTCGCTCAACGGACCGTTTTCATAGCAGACGGGGAGGTTTTCGAAGATGAGGCGGCAGGCTTCGCTGGCCAAAGCGTTGCAGTAGTCGCTCTGCATGCAGGAGACCCGGGCCTCGAGGGCGTGCGTGAGGGCGTCAATGCCAGAAATGGCCGTCAGCCCCTTGGGGAGTTTCATGACCAGTTCGGTGTCGATGATGGCCATGCTGGGAGTCAGGGCATAGTCGGTGATGGGGTATTTTGCGTCGGTATCTTCATCGGTGATGACGGCGAACGGGGTGACTTCCGAACCGGTGCCGGAGGTGGTGGGAACGGCGACCATCAGCGCCTTCTCTCCCAGTGGCGGAATCTTGACGATGCGCTTGCGGATGTCCATGAAGCGCGTTGCCAAATCCTCAAAGCGGAACTGCGGTTGCTCGTACATCAGCCACATGATTTTTGCCGCGTCCATCGGGGAACCGCCGCCCACCGCGATGATGACGTCGGCCTGGAAGCTTTGGAGTTGCTCCAGTCCCACGCGTGCCAACTGAATGGTGGGATCGGGCGCGACATCCGAAAACACATGGTACAGAATGCCCAATTCGGTCAAGCGGGCCAGCATCGGAGCGAGGACGCCGCTGTTGTAGAGGAACTTGTCGGTGACCACAAAGGCGCGCTTGCGTCCGGCCAGGTCTCCCAGGGCGGTGCAGAGGCAACCGTACTTGAAATAGATTTTCTGCGGGACGCGGAACCAGAGCATATTCTCCCTCCTTTTGGCGATGGACTTGATGTTGAGCAGATTCTTCGGACCGACGTTCTCCGAGACGTAGTTCCCGCCCCAACTCCCGCAACCGAGGGTCAGCGAGGGTGCCAGAGCGAAGTTGTAGAGGTCGCCGATGCCTCCCTGCGAGGAGGGGGTGTTGATGAGGACGCGGCTGGCCAGCATCAAATGGCCGAACTCGCGGATGCGCTCTTCGTTCTGCGTGTTCGTGTACAGGACCGCCGTGTGTCCCAGACCGCCGTACTCCAACAGCGCTTTGGCGTTCGCAATGGCGTCCTCATACGTCGCAGCCTTGTACATCGCCAGGGTCGGGGAGAGTTTCTCACGGGAGAAGGGTACGTTCGGCCCGACGCCTTTGACCTCGGCAATCAGAACCTTCGTCCCTTTGGGCACTTTGACGCCTGCCATCTCGGCTATGGTGATGGCCGACTGACCGACGATTTTCGCATTGATTTTCCCATCCACTTGGATGACCTGCCCGACGAGTTCCGTCTCCTTTTTGTTCAGGATGTAGCCACCGCGCTTCTGGAACTCTGCCTTTACTTTGTCATAGATGGGAGCCAGCACGGTGACCGACTGCTCGGAGGCGCAAATCATGCCGTTGTCAAAGGTCTTGGAGAGCAGAATGGAACTGACTGCGGTTTCAATATCGCAGGTGTCGTCCATGACAACGGGCGTATTGCCGGGACCGACGCCGATGGCAGGGGTGCCGCTCGAATAGGCTGCCTTGACCATGCCTGGCCCGCCTGTCGCCAGAATCAAACTGATGTCCGGATGGGACATCAACCAGCCGCTCTTGGCAACGGTCGGCTCGGGAATCCACCCGATGATGTCTTCCGGCGCTCCAGCGGCAACCGCTGCGTCCAAAATCACTTTTGCCGCCAGGCAAGTGCATTTCTTTGCACGGGGATGCGGGCTGAAGATGATGCCGTTGCGCGTCTTCAGCGCAATCAGGGACTTGAAAATCGCCGTCGAGGTCGGATTCGTCGTCGGAACGATTCCTGCCAGCACCCCGCGCGGCTCGGCGACTTTGATCATGCCCGACGCGTCGTCCGTCTCAATGATTCCGCAGGTCTTCATATCCAGGTACTTGTTGCAGATGTACTCGGAGGCGTAGTGGTTTTTGATGATTTTATCCTCAAGAACACCCATTCCCGTCTCCTCAACCGCCATCTTCGCCAGCGGAATCCGCATGTTGCAGGCCGCCAGCGAGGCTGCCTGGAAAATGCGGTCAACTTGCTCTTGCGTGTAGTTGGCGAAAATCTCCTGGGCCTTCTTCACTTTCGCCACCAATGCATCCAGTTGCGCACGTTCCCGCGCTTCCTGATCCGCATCCTGAATCACAACCTTCTTTTCCTTGCTTTCCATCTTTGGTTCCGTCGTTTTTCCCATGGTTTGTCTCCTTAAAAAACAAGTTGGATAAAAAAGTATCTTGATAATAATGTACTCATTCTCCCGAAAATTGCAAGTTGCTAGATAAAAAAATATCTTTCTTGGTCGGTTTTTTCCTTTTTCCTTGCGGGGTATGCCGCCCTGTCGGTTTTGCAGGCCGCGCTCCGCCGCGGCCATGGCACACGCCGCGGCCAGGGCAGGGCAGACACCAAGCGGGCGAAGCGTGCCGTCCTGTGGGTTTTGGTGAAACAATTTTTCGGGTTTGCAAAACGGTTTTTCCAAATTATATTTTTATCTATCTGAGATAATTGCAAAACTCTTTTGAAGTCCACAGAACACACAGAATACACAGACCTGTTTGTCTGCGCTACGCGCGGTCAAACACTGGATATAAAACAACATACAAAGTATAAGCCGCGCGAAGCGGCGGATTGCCGTCTGTGTATTCTGTGTATTCTGTGGACTCAAAAATGAGTTTTGCAACTACCTCTATCTATCTCCAACATCGAAAAAAGAGTTTCCCCCCATGAAACGTCATCAGGTATTGAATAGTCCTTCCATTCGGAGAATGCCCGTATATTACCATCGTCTCATGGTATTGCAGGAGAAGGGGGATGTTTCGGTGTCAGCGGCGAGCCTGGCGAGTTTTATCGGCATGGATACCATATTGGTGCGCAAGGATTTAGAGTTAACAGGCGTGGCAGGCGGGCGTGGCGTTGGCTACAAGATAGACGAGTTGCTGGAGGGGATACGTTCTTATCTTGGCTGGGACAAATGGCTGCCTGCATGCCTGATCGGGGCTGGCGCACTCGGCACTGCGCTCCTCGGGTTTCATGAGTTTGCAGAATATGGTCTGAACATTCGCGAGGTGTTTGACAATTCTCCGGACAAGATTGGCAAGGAAATCTTCGGGCGTCAGGTGCGCGATGTCAGCGAACTTCCAGAGGTGTTGGCACGTGGCAAAATTGAAATGGCGATTCTTTGCGTGCCCGTTCCCGTAGCCCAGACCATTGCCGACACGGTGGTCGCCGGTGGCATTCAACTCATCTGGAACTTCTCCAACACTTGCCTAGCCGTTCCGCCAGATGTGATTGTCCAGCGGGAACTGATTGCAGGTGGCTACGCTGTTCTGTCCCGCAAGCGCAAGCAGCATGTCAATCTTCCCACGGTGTGATCCTGGGAGGGATTCTTTCCTGGAAACGTCAAGGCTGGAGTTACTGTTCAGAAGGGGCGCCGCGTGATTCAGGTATATTGTTTTTA
>JAFRLP010000261.1 GCA_017431185.1 Victivallales bacterium
AATGTCCTCGATTCCCAGGTTGATGATGTTGTTGCTCAGCAGCCGCCCTATCAGGAATTCCAGGGAGAGATAGTAGAGTTCCTTGGGATTCCGTTCGATATAGGCATCCTGGGTGGCGACCCATCGGTCAATCACGCGGTCCCGGATGGCCAGGGAGAACGCCTCGTACAACGCCAGGGGAGTGGAGTTGCGTTCGGAGATGCCCAGGGTATAGCGCATGTGATGGGTCAGGTCTTCCCGCAACCGTTCCACTTCCATACGCTTGGTGGCTTCCACGGCTGATTGGGTCTGTGGCTTTCGGCCGCCACGGCCTTCCGTACTCATTTGCCTGATGCTCCTAAATGGTTGGACTCATTGTTCCCCGCATTCAAGCCATTAACATAATGCCTAAACGCGATTTTTCTAGCGGAGACCCGCGAAAACGGCGCTGAAAAGTTCTGAACAGGCATCAGGGTGTGATGTTCACGGATTCGGCTGCAAGCGCCGAAGGCGTTTTGCGCGATTGGCCTCCACTTCATCCGAATCGTCCAGATTGGAAAAGATGTATTTGAATCCCTGGCGCATCAAATCACCTTGGATGGATTCGATTTTCTCCTTGTGCTCTGACATGACCGCATAGCATTCAGGGCAGTCCAGTGCCCGCTGGTATTTTATGTAATAGAATCCGCATTTTGTCATAAGCGGTGCAACCCAGCCAAAGCAGTGCAGGCAGTATTTTCCGCATGGTTCCGCATCGTTGTCCAGCACTTTGGAAAGGCTGGGGCATCGGCTCATGTGCGAATATCGGACACCGTTTTCAACACGGGATGTGCAGATGCAGTTTTCCTCTACGCGGATTTTTCCCCAGTACTCCTCCATCCCCTGGAGGCCCTTTTCCATGAAGAGCCGGAGACAGTGCAGTTCCTGGTGGCGGCTGATTTCCTCGTAGTAGGCCTGAAGTCCGCCCCGTTCGTCCAGGAATTTGAACACCTCGTTATAGAAACGCACGAAATGGTCACTTGGAATCATGTGTTGCCTCCCGAGGCAATTGCCTCTCCTTTCTGAAAATCTGAATGCAGTGTCCCTCGCCAAGGACTTTGACTTCGGAACGCCACGGCGTCCCCTCGCACATCCCCGCATTGACTTCGCTTGTCTGCAGGCAGACATGCCTTGACGGCTCCAGGTTCAGTTTCCGCAGATGCCGGATTGCCGGACATTCGAGCACCTCGAAGAGAATCTCGTTCTCCGACACGGTCAGCCGGTATTTGCCCTGCTCCCGATAGAAGAACCAGTTCAGGTGTTCAATCAACTCGGAGGCGTCTCCCCTTTCGAGTTTCTCCCGAATGGATTTATAGACGTCATGGCCAGTCCTTCGCAGGATCATTTTGAGCGCATCCACGCCGTAATGCTCCGCGATGTAATTCAGGGTCGTGTTGGTCGTGCCGTGGAAATCACGGTGCAGTTCATTGTTTTCCTGATAGCGAAGCATGATTCAGTCCAACTCCTGCCTGAAGTCATCCAGGCATTTTTCAATCCGGTCTTTCACTTCATCGGTCAGCAAATCCATTTCCTGGGCAAAGGTGAACGGCGAAGAAATCAGCCCAAGGCTGACCAGGGCATATTTCTGACCAGTCCAGCAGTTCTGGATATTGCGTCCGTACACGCCATGGAACACGCGAATCAAATTGTTTTGGGCATTGACCGCACCCGAAATGTCGCCGCAATCCACGCAGTCGGCGAGTTTGCGCATCATCTTGGAACAGAGTGCGCCCATGCCGCAAATCATGCCGTCGTACCCTGCCACCAGCGCCTCGTCCGCCGCCCATTCCTGGCCTTCAAAAAACAGCGTCCCAAGCCCTTTTTCCGCCCGCAGAAGCAGCAATTCCCGCCGCAGCCACATGTTCGAGGCGGAATTCTTGATTCCCTTCAGGTTTGGGTGCCGCATCATCTGCTCAAATTGCCCAAGGGTAAAGTTGACTCCGTTATTGGGCGGACAATGATACAGATACACGGGACGGTCTGCGGTGTCCAGCACGGTCAGAACCGATTTCACCGGATCCAGGG
>JAFRLP010000262.1 GCA_017431185.1 Victivallales bacterium
TGAAGCACGCGGAGTTTGAGTTCGTCGGAATTGGCCTTGAGTTCGGGGGCGTACATGCCGACAGCCGTGGCAGGCAAGGCGCTGTACTGACCGGGGAATTGGGCGCGAAGACGATAGGATATCACACTGGTTCCGCGTGGAAGACGATGGAGCATCGCCGCCACGTGGCGGGCGCGGAATTCCATATAGGCGGGAAGCCCATTCATCCAGCGATAGCCACTGCGCACATCCTCCGGTTCGGTTCCTGCGACTTTCCTGTCCTCAATGCAGAGATACTCGTAGTCGTTCTTGGACTCCAGCGTCAGCACCACCTCCAGCAAATCGCCAGGCTGGACGGCTGCGCCGCTCTCCAGGCGTTCCCGCAGGAAGCGCTCCTCGCGCTGCTCCACCACCTGACCGCTGGAACTGACGGCTTTGCGGGTCTCGTCATCCTTCACCAGACGGTAAACCTGCCTGTCCACCTTGACCTCCAATCCCGCAGCCGGGATGAAATCCTGCAAGGAGAAATACTCCAGGTAACTGTTAAGGTAGAGTGGAGAAGTTCCGCTGTGGCGCACCGTCAGTTCATGCCGTCCCGTCGGGATTTCGCGTTCCAGGCCCAGTTCCGCCGAAAAGAGATTCTCGGCGGTGATGCGGGAGGAGGCCACGAGCTGTCCGTCCAGCAGGATTTCCACCTTGGCGTCCGGCTTGTTCTCGCCCGTCGCCGCGATATATTCTGCGAATGCCTCCAGGCAGGCTGCTGTGTCGCGTGTGGAGCGCCAGTAGGTGGCGTGCTTTCGGTTGTTGAGCAGGTACTTGACCAGACGCGGCGCCACGGGATCCTGGGGATTGGCGAGCAGCGTCAATTTCAGGAAAGCCGCATACGTCTCGAACTCGTCCCCATACCAGTGCCACCAATAGCCATTGTTGCGCAGTTCCAGCCAAGCGGTCTGGTTCTCGTCATCCTGGCGCAGCCACTGCCGAATGTACTTGTGGATTTCCTTCCAGCGAGGGTCGTTCAGCAGGAAGAACGCCTGAGCCAGCCGTGCATTGACATAGAGGGAGAAATCAGTGCGGGCACGATACAGATAATCCGCCATGTCGGGGGAGTTGATTTTGGACTCGACAAGCGTGGCATACACCAGTGCGTCGATGGGGCTGGGGTTGTCCTTGCGCGGACCGTCCTTTTTGAGGGGGGCCGCCTTGAGTTCCCTGAGTTGTTCGTCCTGATGGCGCGACAGCCACTTGCGGGCGTCTTTGAGGGCTCTCTGAGGCATCTTCACGCCATTCGCCAAGGCGAGTTCCAGACCATGCAAGACCACGCAGGTCGTATGTGCGCTGGAGTGCTCTCCATAGCCGGAGAACCATCCCCAGCCACCGTCAGAGCACTGCATCGCCAGCAAGTCCTTGACTCCTTTGGCGACCATCTTCTCCATCTCGGCGGTATCGAAGACGGGGCTGCGGTCATAGCGGGACCATTGCGCCCGGCGCAACTCCGCGTCCCCCAACTCCTGGGCATTGAGGTTGGCGGAGTGGCTTCGGATATCCTCCAGGGAGAGTCCCAGATTGCGAAGAACGCCTTGGGCAAGCACGGCGGGGACAAAGCGGTTAAGCGTCTGCTCGGTGCAGCCGTATGGGTAGTCCAGCAGATAGGGCAGGGCATCCAGCATCGCCAGCGCCAGGGAGGGCGACCAGCGCAGTTGCAGTTTTGCCGTGCCCCGTATCTTCTCGGGCACCTCCAGCGCCAGTGGTTCCTCCGAATTGCCGGCGGGAAGCGCGCGGGAGGCGGCGACCATCTTCTCCAGACCATGCACCACTATCGGCAGCGTCAGCTCCATCCCGTCCGAATCATTGGAGGAGACCGCCGTCACCTGGATTTTGGTGTCGCCAATGGAAGCGGCACGTGCGCTCCACTCCACGCGCCGTTGTCCCTTTGGGGGAACATCGACCGTAATCTCCAGAGGCGACTCCACCGCCAAAA
Organism: Victivallales bacterium; assembly: GCA_017431185.1. The sequence continues at coordinate 1,961 of JAFRLP010000262.1, forward strand.
GCGAGTCAGGTTTCAGGCTTACTCTTACACGTTGCGTCTCCTCGCTCTGGTTGTCCGCCAGCGCCGACAGCGTCACATTGTCGCCCTGAACGAGGAGGCGCGGAGCCTCCAGGCGAACCATCAGTTCCTTTGCCGTGGCAAACCGACATTTTGCCGAGCCGACACGTGTCGTGTCCGTGATGACCCAGGCACGGCACGCCCAATCTGTCAGATTCTCTGGTAGCGTAAATGGCACAATGGCCTCCCCCCTTTCATCCAGCATGGCGGTCACAGTCCACAGTGCGGTATCCGCAAAATCCGTGCGGATATGGATGGCTGGCGTGTCCGTTTGGATATTGTTTTCCGCTCTTGACTCCAGGACAACGCCCCCGTCTTCGGCAACCGCTCCAGCTTTCATGAATCCAAAGTCCCGACCGCCATGGAAATACCGATGTTTGCAATGGACTGTGGCGGGCCTGATGTCTGCATTCAACCCCAGGGTGGAGAGGCTGGCCATGTCCCATTGCGCGAAAGTGTCGTTCGGGAAGGTGTAGTCGCTCCATGCCAGGCAGGAGTGATAGGAGCGCAGTCCAGAATAGAAACGTTCACGGACATCCGCCTCCACTCGGTCGGCGATATAATCCAGACTTCGGTCATAGACGGCCACGGTGACCGTGGACTGTACGGGGGCGCCGTCCAGTCCCTGCGCCCGTATGCGCAAGAACGTCTTGGCGCCAGGTTTGACGGAAGATTTCTCTGGAGTCAGAGTCACCTCCAGCACGCGGCTGGACGGCGGAACCAGCACGCGTTCCACGACATGATGCACCTGTCCATCGGCGACAGTCCACCCTTCGACGAAGAAGTTCGGACAATCCTTCGCTGTGATTTCAATGTCACGCACCAGCGTGTGCCCCCGAGTCCACAGTCCCTCCAATTGGGAACTGCCGACATTCGCCCGCATGTTCAGCGTCACGAAGGCGTCTGGCCTGGCGGTCTGGATGGCCAGCCGAGCAGTTTCGCCTGGACGATAGTCTGGCTTTTCCACGGTGAGTTTCAGACCGTCTCCATCAAAGCCATGGCCATCGTCCCCTGCGCCGACAATATGGATTTGGGTGGAAGCGGAGACCGACCGTCCACGTTCATCCGTAACCGTCAAAGAAGCCAGATAGACTCCAGGTGCGGTGGCGCTGAATTCCTGTCGAGAGACTTTTTCCGCAGACAACTCGATTGTCCATTCACGAACTGTCTCCTCGGTGGCCTTCCCATCCGCGCCATAGTGAAGGCGCGCCAATTTTAGCAGTCCAGCCCCGGGCATCTGCGTGCCGTCCTGCAAAGTGGCGATGGCGGAGAGCGTCCCCTTGCGCCCGACGTTGTAGAATCCACGGTCATGCCAGAGATGGACACGGAACGGGGTCTGGGATGCATAGGCGGTGGCGTTGCCGATGATGGTGGCACGTGATGCGTCCTGCACCGTCGCCACTGCGGTGTAACGCACGGCATGACCGCCCAGCGAGGCCAATTCGCGCGCGGTGTCAAGGGTGGCATGGAACGTGCCGTTCTCATCCAGTTCGCCCTCGATGTCCAGCGCCACCAGGGGAGATGCGCCGTGGAAAGTGCGGGGCTCCACCCGCCTCCTGCCATAGCCTCCGCGTCCCCCCGGGTTATCATTGCGCAACTGTTCGAAAGGTCGCCAGAAGTAGCCCCGTCCATAGAACCAGTCCCAGGGCAATGGTGGATACCAGTCATCGTCGTTCAGCTCACCGTAAATGCGCAAGTTCACCTGCCCATCCGTCACGGGCCCGCCGAAATAGTATTTTGCCTGAACGGTAAAATCGATTTTTTCGCCCAAGGAGACGGCTTCCTTCGGGCCTGTCACCGTCACCTCGTATTCGGGCTTTCGATACTCTTCGACACGGAAACTGACGGCGGAGTTGTGGAAATAATCCGCGTGCAGTGACCAACTGCCCAGTTTGGTGTCTGCAGGCACCATCCACTCGAAATCAACGGCGCCGCATGAATCACAAGTCAACTCCGTCTCCTGGATTTTGTCTCCCGTTGGCGAGCAAAGCAACACCTTGACTTTTCGTCCCGCAAAGGAGTTGGGAGTCTCCATGGTGTAATCGGGCTGCGCCATCCACAGACGGGCATGAACCGTGTCGCCAGGGCGATACACAGGGCGGTCAGTCACGCCGTACACCCGCGTGTCGCAGTTGGGGTCATAGACAAGGGGGCATCCGCTGGAGCCGCACCAAAGCGCGGTGCGCCCGTCTTCCGTCTTTACCGTTGCCAGCCATTGCCAAGAGGAATAGTTTGAAGAGAAGAGTTCGGATGCGGCATAAAGCCCATTGCCGTCGGTCTTTCCTGAGAACTCCGTGATTTCCAGAACACGCCGTTTCTCCTTCCAGACGGCTTTTTCGCCAATGGCCTGCACGGTTGCCCCCGCTACAGGGGCTCCGCTCATTGCGTCCAGCACCTGAAGCCTGGTCTGTTCCAAGGTCCCCACCCGCAGCACCCGCAGACTCTCCAGCAGCAGGCAGGTGCGCACCCGATGGCCGCCAGGCATCCGTGCCTCCAGAAGCCAGACACCTGCTGACAACGGCGGAACGGTGACGGTATGCACGGTGTCCAAGTGCCCCGCCGTTGGCTGAAGTTCCTCTGACCAGGTGACTGGTTTCCCCTGCCAAAATTTCTTTTCGCCCGCCTCATCCATCCGTTCAGGGATGGACTCCACAAAGGAGGACAAATCATCCCATTTAGGATGGAGTGCCAGCCGCTGGAACAACGCCGAACGCTTCACGCCGCCGCATGCAGCCTTTGCCAGCGCCAGAACATCCACCTGTCGGGCTGTGAACTGGACACTCCGCGCATTGCGAAACACCAGACGGGGGCGGATCGGATGCGCCGCAGGCTGGCTCGGCATCGGCTCAAACGAGCACAGGTCATCCGTAATCTGGCGGATGTTGTATTCCGCCCGCTTCTCATCATATTTCCGATAGACCTCCCACCAGGGCAACGCCAAATCGTACTGCCGACGTGACATGTGGCACTGCGCCAACGCCCCCGCATGGACAGGCTGGTCGGGATGCAACTCCAGCATTCGACGGTAGTGATGCAGGAAATTATACTCGTCAGGCAACGTGACACGGTGAATGATCTCGCCAATCCTGACGTAAGTCTCGTTCTCCGCAAGCGACTCCAGAGGATAGCGCTCTGTGTCGAATCCAGAGGTTTCGTTAAGATAAGTCTTCCCGAAATTGGCCATTCGATAGAGGGCTGCGAATTCGCCGTCCGCATCAAGGGCGGCCAATTTGGACAGCAGCCAGCGCCACCTTTCGCCGTCATTGGCGGCGCTCTCCCAGGAGGAAGGCACGCCGAACCACAGCGGAGTTTCCCCGTCCTTCTGCGCTGGATAGCCATTGCCCGCGACGGACGGCGCGCATTCCCCGTGCCTGGGCAACTCCGTCAAATCGGTCTTCAGCAGCAGACTAAGGGCGTTGCCCTGACGCAGCAAATCGGCAAAGTTCGAATAGAACACGACTTGCCAGCCTACTGGGCACTGCCCCAGATTGGGCATGGCCTGCTCAAACAGCCTCAGGCGGAGGATGGTGTCGCGCCACGTGTCGTTCACCTGCGGCCAGTTATTCTCGCCACGGCGGAATTCGTCATTCACCAGGGTACCCCAGCCAGTCACGTGGATGCGGGACACCTTGCTGGCAAAGATGGGGTTGGCGGGGAAGCGGGCGATTCCCCTCTCCAGCAGGGCGTCCCATTCGTTCAGCCGCCGCAGTTTATCCAGGCATAGAGATGCCCACAGGAGTGCTTCGCCAGACTGGCCGGGGAGCGCGTCAGGTCTGTCCAGCGCTTGCTTCGTGCAGTTCAGCGCCTGCTCGTACTTGCCGTCGGAAAACAGACGCTTCACTTCCGGCAACCAATCCTCCTGTCCCAATGCAAACAATCCAGTCATCACCATCAAGGCCAGCCACAGTTTTTTCATAGCACGGAAAACGCCAAAATTCACGGGTGGTCAATGCACGTCTCTGGGGAGGTTCAAGCCCTTTGTCCATACGGGAGAAGCCCAGGTCATTCGGGCGACAGCCATCGACCGTATCCAATCGAGCCCCGTCACCCGAAAAGCCAGGTGTGCCCCCGGAGGCAATTGAAAACCATTTCTTTACTGTAATCTTCATCCTCTGATTTTCAAATGATTGACAATTTTCGGGTTTAAAGTGGACAAACGAATTTTGAAGTGTATATTAAACCCAAACATATTTTTCGTCAACCTACAGGAATGATTTTTATGGAAGACCAGATTCTATGCACGTTGCGTGAGACTGCCCGCGAGGCTGGGAGCAAACTCCTGGAGTATTTCGGGCATCTGCACACAGATGAGATTGTGCATAAGGGCAAGATTGATTTGGTCAGCGTGGCTGACCGCACCACAGAGAAGTTGATTCGGGAACGGCTGGCCAAGGCGTATCCTGACATTGGCTTCCACGGCGAGGAGAGCGGCGGCACACCATTTGACCAGGGGAAAATCTTTGAGACCGACCCTTTGGACGGCACCAGCAATTTCGTCCACGCGCTTCCGTTGTTCTGCGTCTCCATCGCGTACGTTGAAGACGGGACTCCCAAGGCGGGGGTGGTGTATGCCCCCGTGCTGAACGAGATGTTCAGCGCCAGTTACGGAAAGGGGGCCTGGCTGAACGGCATGCCTTTGCATGTCTCCAGAGTCGCCAATCTGATAGACGCGGAAGTCCAGACCGGATACAGTTGCGTGCGCGCCAACCTGCCCAAGGACAATGTGGCAATTGCAGCCGATGTGGTTCGCCAGGTGCTGTGCATGCGTGTCCTTGGCACCGCAGCCTTGGCCTTGTGCTGGCTGGCGGCAGGGCGTTTCGACGCCGTGTGGGAATTGAAGCTGGGGCCTTGGGACTGGGCTGCGGGCAAACTGATCGTCGAGGAGGCAGGCGGCAAGGTGACGGACGCCACAGGGGACTCTCTGGATTGGCACAACGGTCGCGTCCTGGCCACCAACGGCCTTATTCACGCACCTTTGGCAGAGACAATCGCCAAATATCTCTGAAACATACAAGGCAAGGAGAATGAACATGAAA